>CAKQZO010000018.1 GCA_934293835.1 uncultured Lacticaseibacillus sp.
GCATCGTCATACAGGGTGTATACCGGATTGTAGCCATCGTTCCAGTCAAAACCGTTGTCGGTGTTATACTTGTTTTGTTCCGTGTTGTAGTTCGCCAAGGTCGCCTTATCCAGTCCTAATTCGGTGCGAATGTTGTCGGAAACCTTCTGCAACTTTGCCGTCGTCGGCACCTGGTAAGACGAGCCGTTGATATACACGCCGAGCCCTTGTAAGGTCGTCTGCTTGACCGTCTTGATGCAATCGCCGTACTTCTCGCCGATCGCGACCATGTCTGCGAACGTCAGGCTCGTGCGCATCGAATTGGACAGGCTGTCCATCAGCGTCGAGTAGTTGCTCAACGAGCCGGCGGTCAGGATTTTCTTGACGATCTGGGTGATCACCTGGCGCTGCCGCTTCTGGCGGCCATAGTCGCCTTGCGGATCTTGATGGCGCATCCGGGCATAGGACAAGGCGTGCTTCCCATCAAGATGCATCTTCCCCTTGGTGAACTTGTAGCTGCCTGAATCGGTATCCGTCCAGCTGAACGGCACCTTGACGTCGATCCCACCGACCGCGTCGACGATCTTCTCGAGGCCGGCCATATTCACGGTGACGTAGTAGTTGATCGGAACATTCAATAACTTCGTGACGGTCTTCATCGCCGCTTCGTTGCCGCCGGCATTGTACGCCGCGTTGATCTTCTGCGCGCCAGCGTCGTTGCCATCGATGATCTGCGCCAGGGTATCACGCGGAATCGAAGTCATTGTGGTACGCTTATTCTTAGGGTTGATGGTCACGATGATCATCGTGTCCGAATTCCCTTTGTATTTCCGCCCGAACTCGCCGGTGTCTGTCCCCATCAGCAAGATGCTGATCGGCTTGGTGCCGGAGATGTCCGACTTGGCGGCCGCTTTAGTCGAAACCGGATCGTAAGTTTTATCCACGGCGCTCTTCGTTTGGCTGTACAGGCGCACGGCGTACCCGCCGATCAGCACGACCAAGGTCATCATGATCATAGCCACATAATGACCAAGGCGCCTGCGCGGGCGCCGCGGTTTGCGGGTTCGGCGACGATTTTCTTCTTCCATCTATTCGCTCCTATTTTTTACACTTGTCTTTGCATATTTTACTCGGAATCATCGACCTACGCACGCGATTTAGCCAAAATTATCCGTGTTATGATAATGTTAATAAAACCTTGAGAATCGGAAGTGAGCTTATGTCTACTTTACCAACTCGTGAAAACGTACCAACCGCAATGACTTGGGACCTCACCACCATCTTCAAAACCGATGCTGACTGGGAGGCTGCCTTCTTAGAAGCCGAACAAAGCGCCGAAACCGCCGCGACCTTCCAAGGAACGCTCGCACAAAGCGCCGAAACCTTGGCTAGCGGCCTGACCGCGATTTTGACCGCCTATCGGCAAGCGGAAAACGTCTATGTATACGCCAGCCTCAAGAACGACCAAGACACGGCCAATGCCACGTATCAAGGACTTGCGGCTCGGGCACACAGCCTTTTGACAACCGTCTCGACCAAGACCGCCTATCTCGAACCCGAGATCCTCGCCATCGATCCAGCCACCCTTGACGCGTGGCTAAAAACCCCGGCGCTGAGCGTCTATCAACACTACATCGCCACCTTGACCGCCAACCGTGACCACGTGCTCGGGGCCGATGTTGAGGCCTTGCTCGCCAGCGCCGGTGACGCGCTGAATGCCAGTAGCGCCACCTTCAGCGTCTTGAACAATGCCGATATCCAATTTCCGACTGTTCACAATGACGATGGCGAAACCGTGCAGCTCAGCCACGGCTTGTACGGCGAACTGATCAAGAGCACGCACCGCGATGTGCGCAAGGAAGCCTTCGAATCTCTGTACGCCACCTATCACCATTTGCGCAACACCTTCGCGGCGACTTTGGCCGGTGAGATCAAGCAACACACCTTCAACGCCAACGCCCATCACTATGCTTCGGCCCGCCAGGCCGCGATGATGGCCAACCACATTCCAGAAACCGTGTACGACACCTTGGTGGCCACCGTCAATGCGCATCTACCGAGCCTGCACCGCTACCTCGCCTTGCGCAAACGCCTTTTAGGCTTAGACGAGCTGCATATGTATGACCTCTACACGCCGCTTAACGGCCAACCTCCGTTGCGCTACGACATTACCGCAGCCAAGCAAGAGGCGCTCAAGGCACTGGCACCTCTGGGCCCGGACTATCTGCAACACGTTCAGGCCATCTTCGACCAGCGCATGATCGACGTGGTTGAGAATCAGAACAAGCGCTCCGGGGCCTATTCTGGTGGGGGTTACGATACCAATCCGTTCATCTTGTTGAACTGGCAGGATTCCGTCGATGCCTTGTACACGCTGGTGCATGAGACTGGCCATTCGGTGCATTCGTGGTACACCCGCCACAATCAGCCCTATGTTTACGGAGACTATTCGATTTTCGTCGCCGAGATCGCCTCAACGACCAACGAGAACCTCTTGACGGATTATCTGCTGCGCACCCAAGCCGATAAGGCCGTTCGGGCGTACATCCTCAACTATTACCTCGATGGTTTCAAAGGCACGGTGTATCGGCAGACCCAGTTTGCGGAATTCGAACACTGGTTGCACACGCAAGACGCCGCCCACGAACCCCTCACCGCCGATCGCCTCAGCAAGCATTACGCCGAGATTAACGCACGCTACTACGGCGCCGGGGTCGTCCAAGATCCACAAATCGCCTTAGAGTGGACCCGCATCCCACATTTTTACTATAACTACTATGTCTATCAATATGCGACTGGCTTCGCGGCCGCGTCAACGCTGGCCACCAAGATCAGCTCCGGCCAGCCGCACGCGGCGGCCGACTACCTGACCTACCTCAAGTCCGGGAGTTCTCGTTACCCGATTCCAACCATGCAAGCGGCCGGGGTCGATATGACCAAGCCGGATTATCTGGAAGCCGCATTCGCCGTCTTCGATCGGCGCCTAGACGAACTGGAGGCGCTGCTCAATGGCTAAAATGATCGGCTTCATCGGCACCGGCGTGATGGGCACGGGTATCATCAACAACTTGCTGACGGCCGGCTACCCGGTCGTCGTCTACAACCGCACGCGTGCCCACGCTCAGGCGGTCATCGCTAACGGGGCGACGTGGGCAGATTCTCCCCGTGCCGTCGCGGCGGCCAGCGACATCACGCTATCGATGGTCGGCTTCCCACAGGACGTCGAGGCGACTTATCTAGGCGCCGACGGGATCTTGGCCGGGGCTAAGCCCGACCAGATCGTCGTCGATATGACGACCAGTACCCCGAGTCTCGCCGTCAAAATCGCCGCAGTTGCTGGTGAGCGCAACGTGCGCGCGCTCGACGCCCCGGTTTCCGGCGGTGACATCGGCGCCAAAAATGGCACCTTAACGGTCATGCTCGGCGGTGACCGGCGCGTCGCCGAACAGCTCCAGCCACTGTGGCAGGCCATCGCCCAATCGACCCATTACTTCGGCGAGGCTGGCATGGGCCAACACGCCAAGATGGCCAACCAGATCATGATCGCCGGGACCATGACGGGACTCACCGAGATGCTCGTCTACGCCAAGGCCGCCGAATTAGACCTGCAGCAGGTCATCCAAACGGTCGGCAGTGGTGCAGGCGCCAACTGGAGCATGAGCAACTATGGTCCCCGCATCTTGGCAGGCGACTACACCCCGGGATTCTTCGTGAAGCATTTTGTCAAAGATCTGCGGATCGCACTCGAAGAAGCCGCTAAGCTCAACGTCGATCTTCCTGCGACCGCCGAGGCCAAGCGCCTCTACCAGGCACTTCAAGACGCGGGTCACGGTGACTTGGGGACGCAAGGCTTGATCACCAACTATCCCACCTGGTCCTGACACAAACAATGCCCCTGCCTCGCAATTCAACCGAATCGTGAGGCAGGGGCATTGGCGTTGAGCGACTAATCCAAACGCCACTTGTGAATGCCAAGCGCGATGAAATAGAAACAAAATTCGATGACGGCGATGAAGAACGTGACCGGCCAGTTCGTATAATAGCCTAGCGCCAGTCCTGCCCAAACGCCGATCAACGCGGCGACTACGGAGATCACCAGCATCTGTGGCAGCGTCTTGCCTAAGTATTTTGCCACTGACGGCGGCAGAGTCAACAAGATGAAGACCAATAGCGACCCGACAATCTGCGCACCGATCGATACGGAAATCGCCAAGATCAGCAAAAAGTAGATCGAGATCAAATTCCGGCGCACGCCTTGGGCTTGAGCGCCGGTAGGATCGAAGGAATCATAGGCGAGGCGCCGGTAGCCGACCGCCATGGTGACGAGCACCGCACATGCCAACACCAGTAGCTGCCAGACATCGGCGCGCGAGATCCCGATGATGCTCCCAAACAAGATCGTCGTCGCGTAGCTGGCCGAAGCCGAAGACAGCGACAAAAACAAGATCCCCAAGCCGATGAAGACACTGGATACCGCCGAGATCGAGGCTTCACGCCGGGATTGTTGCACCGACAGCTTACCAACCGTGATCGCGCTGACGATTGTGAACAAGAGCATCCCATCTAGCGGTGGAATGCCCATGAACACCGCGAAGGCCGCGCCGGCAAAGCCGACTTCCGATAACGTGTGGGCGAGAAAGCTCATCCCTCGCGCCGTGACGAAAACACCGACCAACCCGCACGTAATGGCGATGAAGGTGCTGGCCAGCCAGGCATTTTGCATAAAGGCATAACTAAACACTATTCCACCTCCTGTGCCGGCTGCAACTCAGCCGGCATTGCTGCTTCGTCCATCTCGGTGGTGCTGTGCATCTCGTAGCCTTCTGGCGTCAGCAATAAGTATTGGTCGGTGTAGTCCTTGGCCAGACTCAAGTCGTGAGTGACAAACAGCACCGTCAGATTCAGCTTGGCATTGAGCTCTTGAACCAACGACATCAGCTCGACTTTGGTGTTCACGTCGAGGCTGGCCGTCGCCTCATCAAGGATCAAGAAGTTCGGATGCGTCAACAAGGCTTGCGCGAGATACGCCTTCTGCTTTTCCCCGCCACTGGCCCGCCCGAGTAGCTGACTCTGGCGCGCCTGAAGATGCGTCTGCGCCAAAGCTTCTTGGAGTTCGCGGCGCTCTTGGCCGGTGTGCCAAAAGAAGTTGTGGCGTAGCTGATTCAGCTGCACAAAGCTCCGGATCGATAGCGGGTACTCCGGATCGATATTCCGAAATTGCGGGACGTAGCCGAGCCGCATCCCCGGCATGAAGTTGATCTTGCCGGACTGAGGCCGCAACTGCCCCATCAACAAGCGCACGAGCGTCGTCTTGCCGACCCCGTTGGCCCCGATCAAACTAGTCATCGACCCTTGTTGCAAGGTAAAGCTCAGGTCTTGATAAAGATGGCGATCATGAAAGCCGAAGCTTAGGTGATCTACCGACAGCAAGTCAGTCATTGAATTCCCCTTAAAAAGAAAATAGTAACGATTACGAATAACTAGTTTACACGATTCTCGGCGATTTGGCCAGTCCTGTTCTAGAAAAAATCCAACACCATAACAGCCCCCTGCAAAACCCAGGTTCAGGTTTCACAAGGGGCTGTCTGTGACTAGGCCTTGAGCTCGCTGAGATCGTTGGCCTTGGAGAAATCAATGTAGATCGTCTTGGGGTTATCCTTCACGATCAGAATGTAGCCGTGACCCAAAAACGGCTTGTCGCCGCTATAAGTCAGCGGGAATTCCTGGGCTGGGGCGAGGTCGCCTTGGATCAACAAGGCGTACATCTCGTCATCATCATAATCGTCTGAAAATGCAATTGCCACCGGGGCAGTCACTAGCTGGTTGGCCTTGTTCATCAACTTGATCACATCAAAGATCTGATCGGTCACTTCGTGTGGGAAAACTGCCGCGACCTGTTCGCTGACATGGCGGCGCTTGGTTACTTCATACATGAATCGTTCTTCCTCCGCTCTGGTTTCTTCGTCGAGCTACGCTGAGCAATGCTGGGCTGTCTAAGCCCTGACGCCTCCGTGATGCTTCGCATCTCTGCGGCACCCTGTCTTAGTCTCCAAGCATAAACCGCTCAGCTTCGCTCTGGTTTCTTCGTCGAGCTACACTGAGCAATGCTGGGCTGTCTAAGCCCTGACGCCTCCGTGATGCTTCGCATCTCTGCGGCACCCTGTCTTAGTCTCCAAGCATAAACCGCTCAGCTTCGCTCTGGTTCTCTCGCATGTTACCTTATTCAGCCCTGAGATGCAATCTGTGCGTGGCTGTCGGGATGGGCACGCTGAAAATCAGCGAGCGCCTCATATGCTGAGGATAGGCGCGCACTGGCATCTTGCCACAGCGGCCACAATGCCGCATACACCGCCGCGGCATCGGGTTGCGGGGTCAGCGTCTCGACACTACCGACCATCTGCTCGACCACATCGAGTGAATCAATCAACCCCAGCGCCTTCATACCCACCACCGCGGCGCCCAAGGCGGAACTCTCGAACGCCTCGGGCAACACCACCGGTAGATTGAAGATGTCACACAGCGCCTGCTTCCACACTGTGCTTCTGGCAAAGCCGCCGGTCGCCTGTAGCTGCTTGGGCGTCCCAGCCACCTGTGTCACCAGCTGCAGCACGGCAAAAAGGTTGAAGGAGATGCCTTCCATCACCGCCTTGATCATCGCCGCTCGGCCGTGTTGGCGGGTCAAACCGATGTAGCTGCCGCGCGCGTTCGCATCCCACAACGGGGCACGCTCGCCGCCGAGATACGGCAGAAACAACAACCCATCGGCACCTGCAGGCACGCTCGCCGCCAGCTTTTCTAATGCATTATAGTCGGCATCAGGCACGAAGGTATCGCGCGCCCAGCGCCAGACGACCCCGCCGTTGTTCACCGGTCCGCCGACGACGTACCGCCCCGGCGCCAGATAATAAGTAAACAAGCAGCCCGTGGGATCGACAACCGGCTTTGAGACGACCGTGCGCACCGCCCCTGACGTTCCGATCGTCAAAGCGACCGTTCCGGGGCGATTTGCGCCGACCCCGAGGTTACTCAAGACTCCGTCAGAAGCGCCGATGATCACAGGCGTCGTGGCCGCGATTCCGATTTTGGCAGCAAACTCGGTGCGCATCCCCGTCAGTCGATAGTCCGTGTCGACCAGCTCGGGCAGTTGCGCCGTGTCGATGCCGGCCAGCGCCAGTGCGGTCGGCTCCCAATCCAGGGTGAACAAGTTGAACAAGCCCGTCGCGTTGGCGAGGCTGTAGTCTTGCACCCAGCGGCCGAACAGCCGGAACAACACATAATCCTTGATGCCGACGACATGGGCGGCCTGCGCCATCACCGCCGGCTGCGTCGCGTTCAACCACATCAACTTGATCAAAGGACTCATCGGGTGGATCGGCACGCCGGTCCGCGCATAAAGCGCCTGCCCTTGCGGCGTGTTTTTGAGCTGTTCTGCAAACCGCGCCCCGCGATTATCCGCCCAGGTCAGCACCTTCGTCAGGGGCCGGTCGGCTTGATCCATCACGATCACACTGTGCATAGCCGCCGAGAAGCTAATGGCCGTGATCGGCCCGACCGTCGCCACCACCTCCTGGAGCCCTTGGACGACCGCGGCCAAGATGGCCTCGGGAGCTTCTTCGGCCATGTCCGGAACGGTTTGTACCAGTGGATACGCGTGATTGGCAGACGCGAGCGCCTGTCCATGCTGATCGAACGCCACGACCTTGGTGCTGGTCGTACCAATATCGACCCCAACAATAATTGCCATAAACGCCCTCCTAATTAAAAAAACCGCCGCGACCTACCGCGACGGTATCGCCCCTTAAGCTTGCGGGGTGGTGCCTTTTTTGTCAACCGCATGGCCGCCGAATTGGTTCCGCAGTGCGGCCACAACCTTGCCCGTCATCGTGTCGTCTTCTTCGGAGCGGTAGCGCATCATCAAGGCGCTCGAGATTACTGGCGTCGGCACATGCAACCGGAGGCCTTCTTCGACCGTCCAGGCGCCTTCGCCGCTGGAGTGCATCACGCCGCGAATCTCGTCGAGTTTCGGGTCTTCAGAGAAGGCCGATTGCGCGAGTTGCATCAGCCAACCGCGAATCACCGAACCGTGGTCCCAGAGCTTGGCGACCGCTTCGTTGTCGTAGTCGAAGTCCGACTTGGCCAGCACGTCGAAGCCTTCGCCGATCGCCTGCATCATGCCGTATTCGATCCCGTTGTGCACCATCTTCAGATAGTGGCCAGAGCCGGCAGGACCGGTATAGAGATACCCATCATCTTGGGCGATTGCCTGAAACAGCGGCTCAATCACCGGCCAAGTCGCCTTGTCGCCACCGATCATGAAATTACCATCGTGGCGGGCGCCTTCCATGCCTCCAGAAGTCCCGGCGTCGAAGAACTTGATGCCCAGCTCCGCCAACTGATCGTTATGGCTCAAAGAGTCTTGATAAAACGAATTTCCGCCATCAATCACGATGTCGCCTTCGCTCAATAAATTGGCGAGTTGATCGATGCACGCCTGCGTCGGGTGGCCAGCAGGTACCATCACCCAGACGATCTTCGGGGTCGGTAGCGCCTGGACCATCGCTTCAACGGACGTATAAGCCGTCGCGCCGGTCGCCCCGACTTCTGCACGCGCCTGCGCACTCAGATCGAAAGCCGCAACCTCGATGTCGTGATCGCGCATGTTCTTCACCAAGTTCATTCCCATTTTACCTAAGCCGATCATTCCGATATTCATATTACGCGCTCCTTATTGGGTCTCCGTCTTAACTTCGCTCTTAGTATATGAAAAATATTTACATATATCAAGTTAGAATTGTGTAAATATTTTTCTCATCGAATCATGATATACTGGAAGCATTCGGAGGAACCCAGCATGCATAACTTCGCGCTACAATTCACCGCCAGCCGTGAGCGCCTCAGCACCAAGGAGAAGACGCTTGGCGACTATCTCAGCCGCCATCAACAAGCGGCCTCGAACTGGTCGATCTCAACACTCAGCGAAAAAACCGGGGTCTCGACGGCCACGATTTCGCGCTTCGCCAAGAACCTCGGCTACGCCAACTTCCAAGGGCTGCGACTCGCGCTCGCCCAGCCGCCGGCAACCAGTTCGCATCAGTTGTTTGAAGAAATCGGCGATCATGATGCCTTGCTGACGATGGCCGACAAAGTCTTCGCCGCCAACGTCGACGCCTTGCAAGCCACTGCCGGCAACCTCACCGAGGCGACCTTGCAACAGGCCGTCGAGCTGCTCACGCAAGCCAAGCAGGTGGGGCTGTTCGGGTTAGGGGCCAGCAACCTGGTCGCCTTAGATGGTTACCACAAGTTTTTGCGGACCCCGATCAACGCAACTTACGCCAGTGATTTTCACATGCAGCTGATGGCGATCACGCGCCTGACTTCAGCCGACTGCGCCGTCGTGATCTCACACACCGGCACCGATCGCGACGCCTTGGCCCTTGCGCAAGTTGCACACGACCACCATGTGCCGCTGATTGTGATCACCGGCGCCGCCAAGTCACCGATCGCCCGCCTCGCCACCGTACAATTCATCGCGATCGCCGAGGAAACTCAGTATCGCGTCGAGGCCTTGCACGCCTTGATCGCCCAGCTGTCGCTGATGGACACGCTGTTTATCTTATGCGCCGTTAAGCTGGACGAAGGCTCCGCCGCGGTTCTCGCTCAGATCCGCAAGACGATCACCAAGACGCGCCAATAGCGAGTCGCCGAATCTCACGCCACGCAAAAACCGGGCAAAGCCTTGAATCTGGCTTTGCCCGGTTTCTTCGTCGAGCTGCGTGGCGCAATGCGCTAGGCCTAACGGCACGATCAACTGCGCGAACAAGTTCGCTCCGTTGTTCGCACACGTTACGCTACACGCAAAAAAACGCGCCACTTCGCTCTGGGTTCTTCGTCGAGCTACACGTGGCCAATGGGCTAGGCCTAACGGCACTAATGTCTGCGCGAACAAGTTCGCTCCGCCATTAGTACACGTTACGCTACGCCCTAAGTGCGGCCACGCTTCGCTCTGGGTTCTTCGTCCAGCTATATAGGGCAACGCGGTTGCGTCTAAGCCATCTCGGACGTCCACCGGCCTCCAAGCCGACTTAGACACACCGCTAAGCCCGTCCTGTTTCGCTCTGGTTTAGAAGTTTGCGGTGTCTGGGTCGGTGTATTCGCCGGCTAAGCCGGCTTGGGCATCGATGACTTCCATGTCGTGATGGGATAGCTCGAAGTCAAACAGCTCGGTGTTTTGCTGAATGCGTGCTTCGTGCACCGACTTCGGCAACGGCAAGAAGTCGTGTTGCAGTGACCAGCGCAATACGAGCTGGGCAACAGACTTACCGTAGCGTTCCGCCATCTTCTGCAATTCCTTGACGCCGAAAATCTTCCCTGTGCCAAGTGGGCTGTAAGCTTCGTTTAGCATGCCGTGGGCCTTATTGTAGGCAACCAGTTCTGGCTGGCGATCCGAGGGGTTCAAGAAAATTTGGTTGACCATCGGGTTGACCGTCGCCGTTTTGTACAGTTCTTCGAGATGGTGCTCACGGAAGTTGGACACCCCGATTGCACGCGCCTTGCCGGCCTTCAAAATGGCTTCCATCGCGCGCCAAGTCTCGGCGTTGACTTCCTGCCAGTGATCCCGATATTGCGCCGGGTTCGGCCAGTGGATCAGATACAAGTCGACGTAATCGACCCCGAGCTTGGTGAGGCTGGTGTCGATCGCCTTCATCGCATTGTCATAGCCATGATCGGCATTCCACAGCTTCGTGGTCAAAAACAGGTCATCACGCGCGATACCAGAAGCCTTGATCCCGGCACCAACACTCTCTTCGTTGCCATATGCCGCCGCGGTATCGATGTGGCGATAACCTGCCGCGATTGCGGCCTCAACGCTGGCCTTGGCCACATCACCGTCAGGCGTCTGCCAAGTCCCAAACCCAACGATTGGAATCTTGACGCCATTGGTCAAGGTGTAAGTGTCCGTTAACTTTGTCAAATGTGCCATTGTAGTCCTCCTACTTCATTAATGTAAATTTTTCACGCCAGTTTCGAGCATCTGCATCACCAGCAGCGTCTCGTCGTCGGTAGTCACCTTCTGCGCCCCGTCCACGATCGTTGCGTAGACCCCTTGGTAGACGCGGCCATAATCGCCGCGCACCGTCGGCACCTTTTCTTGATGGTACTGCCCGTCATCATCGACATACGTCAACATACCATAGTCTTCCGGTCGATCAAGGCCAAAGTCGGCGTGGTCCGGCAAGTACCAATGCTTCAGATCATACTCCTGCCGGTCGGTGTCTTGCTTGATGAAGCTTCCGCGGCGACCATAAACGGCAAAACTCGGCCGGCTGGTAAGGCGGAAGTAACTCGACTGTACGCAGACTTTCAGCGCGCCGTAATACAGATCAACCGTGAAGTCGTCATTCATGTGCCCGCTACCGAGCAACTGGCGGACATCGTAGCGCACGTTGTCGGGCTTACCAAAATAGCCGACAATCTGATCAAGCGTGTGGGTGCCGTGGCCATAGAGAAAACTGTTCGCGGCCGAAAATGGTTCGTTTTCCGGCACCTCAGGGCGATAGTAATCAAAAGCCGAGTCCAGTTCGGTCAGCTCACCGAGCTTGCCCGATGCGATCACCGCCTGCACGGTCAACCAATCCGAATCAAAGCGCCGGTTGGTGTAGCACTGCAAGAACAAGCCCTTGGACCGTGCCAACGCAAACAGCGCCTCTGCTTGCGCGGCCGTTTCGGTGAACGGTTTTTCCAACAACACGTTCTTACCATGATTCAGCGCCTCTCGCGCCAACGCTTCATGGGAACTGGCCGGTGTGGTGATTACCACCAGCTGAATTTGCGGATCATCATAGATATCCGCAACGCCGGTGGTGTAGTGCACGCCAGGCACCGGTTGCCAAGGCGAATCCGTATGCCGCGCGTAAATCGTTTTGACCCGAAACTGCTCGCGAAGCTGTAATACAAAGGGAAGATGGTAGCGATTGGTGCTTTTACCATTCCCGATATAAGCGATCGTTAAAGGTTGCATCAGACTTCCTCCTTTAGTATCTAATTTATACCAACATCCCCGGAGACACAATAACGCACCTATAAGTGCCTAACCCAACAGCCAGACACTTAATATTATGAGAAAACATCTTAATTATTGGCAGGATCAAATATTCGCAACCGATTACATTCCGTGTGATAATACCATCAAGCGTTGGTGAAGGGCATCTGTTGGCCGGTCCTACGGTGTTTTTTGCACTCCCAGCAATCTTAGGAGACCGTTCACAGTGTTCTTTCGGGAAGACTGGATCTCCAGTTCCAGAGTCGACACTGAAGGCGGGTTACGCTACTACCGTCATTCGGGACGAACGGACATTGCACCAACCACCTGGTGACAGGTGAAGGCTGTCTAAGGTCGGAATCGAAACGCGTTGCAACGCAAACTAGATTTAGGGGTCTAAGATAATCTCGATGGCGTCACGACACATTCAGTTACACAGAGCGAAGCTGAGCGTACTTAGGGCTGTCTGTAAGGCAGGCTGAGGTGCTGGCGAACTTTGCCAGTGCTGAGGCATGACCTACAGGCAAGCCCGTTGCTCAGCGAAGCTCGACTAGACACAGAGCGGAATTCGGCGCACTTAGCGCGTCGCGTAACGTGTGCTCATCGCGGAGCGAACTTGTTCGCGCAGTGATGAGTACCGTTAGGCCTAGCGCGTTGCCGAATGCAGCTTGACTAGACACAGAGCGGAGCAACCCGCACTTAGCGATGGGATAAGGTAGATTGGACTCGTGCCGGCAGCGCCGGTGCGTGACCGAGATGACTTATCTGCAATCGCGTTGGGTTGCGTAGCTCGACTACGAAAGGAGGATCGCCCACAACCAGTCGCAAACAGACACGTCATTTTTCCCGGGAACACCCGAAAAAAACGACAACCTCAGTAGGCCTCTTTAAGTACGCGATTCGCCCGAAATGCCCATAGCAAAAAAATACTCGTCAAATTGCTTATTTGACTTGCCCGCAAAAACTGCCGCGATACAGCACCAGCGTACCGCGGCTTTGGTGTGTCTTCAAAGCCAGCCACGATCATGGGGCCACTTTCAGGTTCCTCGACAACCAAAAAAGCCCTGCTCGACTTGTTGGCGAAGAGCAGGACTCAGACTTTAACGTGTTTTGAAGAATTCAGTGACGGCTTAGATAACCACACCTTTTTTCAGGATCAAGTTACCATACAGCGCTGTTTCACCGGTTTGGACGATCGCGAAGCAGTCCTTCGAGTGATCGTAAAACTCAAACCGCTCGAGTGACTTGATTTGATAATCCGGGAACGCCGCGCCGATTTTCTGGCGGTAGTCCGCCCAGATCGGTGGCTCGCCGGTCGGCACGTTCTTATCGCCAGGCACCACTGCTTGGACGACCGCCTGATACTCCGAATAAGGATCAAGCGGGGTCAAGGCCAAGATGTCTTCCAGCAGGTCTGGTACGGTCAGGCCGTCTGCACGAATGACGCGCGCGTTATTCGTCTTTGCCGGATAGTTCGCATCGGCAAGCAAAATCTCATCGCCGTGCCCCATTTCCATCAGCGTCTTCACCAACTCTGGCGATAGCCGCTTGGGAATATGATTAAGCATGTGTATCCCTCCTTACTTAGTAGTTTCCCAATATTTCTCGATGTCTTCCAGCGAACGGCCCTTGGTTTCGAGCACGTTGCGGTGGATATACCAGACCGCCAAGGCGGATAAGGCGGCGAAAATGTAGAAGACGTTGATCCCCATCAGCTCTAGTAGCATCGGGAAGATCAGCGACAAGATCGCGTTCAGCAGATACTGGGTGAAGGTGATGACCCCCATCCCTAACGCCCGTGCCTTCAGCGGCAGGATTTCTGGGACGTAAGACCAGAACACTGGGCCTAAGCCGAAACCAAACATGAAGACGTAAACGAAGATGGCGATGATTGCGACCGTCGAATTATTCGCCCAAATACATAAGGCGATCGCCGGTAATACCTGGCCACCGAGGCTGATCTCCAGCAACTTCTTGCGTCCCAAGCGATCGATGAACGGCAGTGAGATCAGTGTCGAGATCACCAAGGCGCCCCCAACCGCGAAGTCGGCCGTGATGCTGGCGTTGGCCATGCCCAGGTTATGGAAGATCTCAGGGGCGTAATAAACCGCCGCGTTGATCCCGGTGAACACCTGGAAGAAGGTCAAGGTAAACAGGAGCAACAATACTGGCCGGAACGTGCCGAACAGCTCCTTCAGCCCGGCTTCTTGGGTCGTCAGACTGCTTTGGATGTCGCTGATTTCGGTTTCGATTTCCTGATCGGTGACCCGCACGCGCTTCAGAACCATACGCGCCTTTTCCACCTGGCCATCACGGATCAGCCAGCGTGGGCTCTGAGGACTGATCAGCATCCCGATCGTGAAGATCAGCGCAGGCACAGCCCCTAATCCCAGCGTCCACCGCCAGTCGCTGGTTGGGGTGTTGTAAGCCCCAACCGCGTAAGCCACCAAGATCCCAATGTTCACGCTAAGCTGATACAGTGAAGACATCAGCCCTCGGATATGCGCCGGGGCAAGTTCGGACAAGTAGATCAATCCGTACATGTTGGCGATCCCGGCAGCGATCCCGAGAACGAACCGCGCAACCATTAAGAACATCGTGCCAGAGGCCAAGGCACTCATGATGCTGCCGATGATGAACACGATCCCGCCCAGGATCAACACGTTACGCCGTTCGATCTTTTTTTCTAACGCTGTGAAAACGACGATCGATGGCAACGCCCCAAACAGCAGGAAGCTGACGACCAGCCCCTTTGTCGCTGAGTTCAGCCCGAACGCCTGCGTCACCGCTGGCAGGGCCAGAGAAATTGCCCCTGAGTCATACCCGTACAACAGGCCGGCAAAGCCCCCCAGGATTGCGAACAGATACACGATCCCTTTAGTTTGTGGTTTTGTGGTCACTTTTTGCGCTTCTTTTGAATTCGCTTCCATTTTCGCACCTCCTAGACGCCTGTGAACGTGAGTGCCTGACTCGTGGAAACGACATTCTGGAACCGCCGATACTGCTCTGCCAATGTCGGCTGAGCACTAGGTTCGGTTCGGTCAACGGCGAATGACTTCGCCATGACAGCCGTTGTCGCTTCTGGCGTCAACAACTTCAAAGTTTGTAATTGTGAGACAATGTTCCCCATTCCGGTCGCTTCCGTCGGTCCAGTGATGATGGCTTTCTGGGTGTAATCAGCCGTCAAGCGAACTAACAGCTGGTTTTTGATGCCGCCGCCGAACATGTTGATGGTCTTGATCGGCACCCCGGTCACATCTTCCAGATTCCGGATGATCTGGCGGTAGGCCATCGCCAAACTTTCGATCACGACTCGGACGAGTTCCCCACGCGTCTGTGGTTGATGCTGATCGGTCGCGGTCAAAAAGGCCTTGATCTTCTCTTCCATCTGCCCGGGAGTACTGAACAACGGTGCGTTCGAGTCGATATAGGCGCCGATCGAAGCGGCCTCTTCGGCCTCTTTGGTCATACGGCCAAAATCGACCATTTCTCCCTTGTACGACCACTCGTTTTGCAGCTCTTGAATAATCCAAAGCCCAGTCAAGTTGCGCAACAGACGATTGCTGCCGTCAAAGCAACCTTCGTTGGTCAGCCCCGCTTGATACGCGGCATCAGAAACATCCGGTGCGGCCGTCTGGCGTCCGACGATCGACCACGTCCCGCAGCTGATGAACGCCGCGTTAGCGCGCTCGGCTTCTGCGATCGGTAAGGCCAACAAAGCGGAGGCCGTGTCGTGACCGACCCCGGTGATCACCGGGATGTCCCCATTCAGCTGTAGATCTGCGGCAATGCTCGGCAGAACCGTCCCCAACACGCGCCCGCCAGTGATCAACGCGCCAAACCACCGCCGTGGAATGCCTAATTGATCCAAAACCTCAGTGTTCCATTCACGGGTTTGGGTGTCCAGAAGGCCTGAGGTGCTGGCGATCGTGAATTCATTGTGCATCTTACCGGTCAAGAAATACCCGATCAGATCAGGCATCATCAAGACGTGGTCGGCCTGCTCACGCAGGAACGGATGCCGCCTGAGATCCGCGAAAAGTTGCATGTTGGTATTAATCTTATCTGGTTGATTCCCAGTCTTGGCATACAGGGTGGGGCTCGGCAGTGTCTCATCGAACGCCGTGGTGAATGCTTCACCGCGCGTATCGCGATAGCTGTGCGGGGCGAAGAGCAACTCGCCTTGCTTGTTGACAAATCCATAATCCACGCCCCAGGTATCGATGTTGATCCCGTCGAGATGGCCGAGGTCTTTCATGGCCATCGAGAGGCCGTATTTGATCTCCTGGAAAATCTTCAGATAATCCCAATATAGACTACCGTTTAGTTCGACTGGGTGGTTCGAAAAACGGAATTGTTCTTTGAGCTGGACAGTATCACCATCAAACTGGCCAGAGATCAGTCGTCCCGAACTCGCTCCCAGATCGATCGCAATCAGATTTGTGGTTTCCATTTCACTCACTCATTTCGTCAATTACGCCTTATTTGTACAATGGGCCGAAGGTCTTGCATGCATTGAAGTCAGCAGCCTCAAGGTTTTCCGTGCCCATCGATGCCCAAGCGCGTGGCCGGAAGATGTTTTCTTCTGGCACGTTATGCATGTTGACTGGGATCCGTAAGATCGATGCCAAGGTGATCAGATCTGCCCCGATATGGCCATAGCTGATCGCGCCGTGGTTGGCACCCCAGTTGTCCATCACATCATAGACGGACTTGAAGGCACCATGCCCGGTCAGGATCGGGGCGAAGAAGGTGCTTGGCCAGCCTGGATCGGTCCGCTTGTTGACGATGTCGAAGACGTTTTGTGGCAGGTCAACGGCGTAACCTTCAGCAATTTGCAGTTCTGGGCCGACCCCTTTGACTAAGTTGATGCGACTCATCGTTACAGGCATGCCTTGCGCGCCGCCTTTGGTGACATAGTTGCTGGAGAAGCCGCCGCCACGGAAGTAGCCGATGTTGGCTGGGATCCAGCGGGTATTGTCGAGGTTAGCCTGCGCTTCTTCTTCCTTGAGGTCCCAGAAAGGCTTGATGGCTGGCTTGCCGTCGATGGTTTCTTGACCAGTGGCATCAAGGGTTTGGGCACCGGAGTTGCTCAAATGCAAGAAGCCGTTGGCTGCAGGGCCGGTCAGCTTCGTGCCGGAAACCCGTTCGATTGCTTCTGGGCTCCAGTATGTCCGCACATCAGCGAAAATCTGGGGCGTGTTCGTCAACAGGTAGTTGAACAACATGGAAGCGCCGTTCAGGCTGTCGTTTTCAGTTGCGAAGACATGTGGTGCATGGATACCATTCCAGTCAAACTGGGAGTTCATGAAGGCTTCCATGTAATCCCCGTTCGGGAAGTGGTCGGTCCATTGACGCTGGCCTTGGAAGCCGGCTGCGATTGCATAGTGACCATCGGCTTCTTCCTTGAAGCCCATCTCGCCTAACTTCTTGTTGCCGTCCATCAAGTCCCGTGCGATGATCAACATCTTGACGCAGGTCTCAAGTTGTTCGTGTTTCTCTTCGTCGGTGAACTTCTCAGGGTTGTCTTCGTTATAAACATCTGGGCCGACTGGCGTGTTCTTCTCTGCCCAAGCCATGGCCTTCTTAAATTCATCTTTGTCGTAGATGCCTTCTTCCCAACGACGGGTGAACTCAACCATATCGATGTATTCGTTGCGCATGCCTAAGTATTCTTGGAAGAAGTCAGGATCAACGGTGGAACCGCCGATACCCATCGCAACGCCCCCGATGGACAGGTAAGCCTTGTTGCGCATGATGCCAGCGGCCAAAGCGCCTTTGGCAAACCGGATCAACTTCTCGGTCACGTCTTCTGGAATCGATGTGTCGTCGGCGTCTTGTACGTCATGGCCGTAAATCCCGAAGGCCGGAATGCCTTTTTGCGTATGAGCAGCCAGGACGGCGGCAAGATAAACCGCGCCTGGACGCTCGGTGCCGTTGAAGCCCCAGATCGCGTGTGGCAGGTCAGGACTCATGTCCATCGTTTCACTCCCGTAGCACCAGCAAGGCGTTACGGTGATCGTCCCGCAGATCCCGGCGCGATCGAACTTTTCTTTTGCGGCAGCGGCTTCGCGCACGCCACCGATCGTGGTGTCGGCGATGACGGTTTGAACAGGCGTGCCGTCAGGGTATTTCAGAGTTTCGGAAATCAACTTGGCCACCGATTGCGCCATGTTCATCGTCTGGTCTTCCAGCGATTCGCGGATCCCCTTACGACGACCGTCAATTGTTGGACGAATACCGATCTTTGGAAATGTCACATCTAACATAATTGCTAACCTCCAATAATTTAATAACTCTATTCGACTACGGTGATGATTTTAAGCGCTTTCTATAAATAGTTAAAGCGTTTGCACAACCCTTGGCGATTCACCACAAAATCCGCATAACTTATTCACACTTCGTCACAAGCTCATCACTAACCGTCATCAATAAATCAGTTCGACGTTCTGTGCTTCCCAATACACTTTGTCCTCTGGTGCCGGCTCTTGGTCGGTCACGATTGCGGCGATTTGCGTCGCGTCGGTCAGCCGGTAGTAACTTTTGACCCCGAACTTGGAATGATCGCACAACAAAACCGTCTTGTTGGCCCCGGCGATCATCCGCCGTTTGACGCTTGATTGCTCGAGGCTCGACATGAAGATGCCGTCGGTCGTCACCCCTGTGCAGGAGACGAAGGCGATATCTGCCCGGAAATCATCCAAAAACGCCACGGTGTCTTCGCCTAGAAGCGAGCCGGATCCCGGGCGCACCCGCCCGCCGGCGACGAAGGTTTTGACCGCCTGAATCCCATCGAGTTGCACCGCCAAACGCAGGCCGTTAGTGATCACGACCATGTTGTGGAGAACAGCTAGATAAGGCGCTAGAAATGAAGCCGTACTACTTGAGTCGACGAAGACCGCTTGATTATCACTCAAGAAGATGCTGGCGTTTTCGGCGATCGCCCGCTTGGCATCCTCGTGTTCTTGTTCGCGGAATAGATAAGACAACTCCACATTATCGGGGCGCACCAGCTCCACGTGGCCGAACTCGCGCGTGACCTTGCCCATCTTCTCGAGCTCGATCAGATCTCTGCGCAAAGTTGAGCCACTGACAAACAGCGTCTCCTGCAGATCCGTTGTCGTCATTTCTTTTTTTCGTTCAAGTAAGTCAAGAATGCGTTCAAGACGTTCGTTTTTAAACATGGCAATAACCTCCAAGTAAAACGTTACCATAGCTTGATGCATTATGCCGTTTAAACTGAACTAATTTGACTCATTTTGAAGAAACATGGCGAAGTGTGACGAACTAAAGTGAATAATTGTGGTGCTTTTCCAACTTGGTTTAAATATCATTCTTATTCCTCTAGGAATCGTATAATAACATCGAAATCAATGATGCCATGAAAGGGAGTTATGATTATGCAAATGATGTTTGAAGCAGAGCGTGCAGACTTGGCAC
>CAKQZO010000019.1 GCA_934293835.1 uncultured Lacticaseibacillus sp.
ATGTTTAATTCTTTTCAATTAAGAAAAGCCCTATCACATTTACGAAACTTTGTTCAGTTTTCAAAGGACTACCTTGTCGATAAGATACAACCAACGTGATTAGTTTATCATATCTCGCTCGGCGTTGTCAAGAAAAAGTTTATTTTCTTTATCTCAGCAAGCGCTTCATTCCCGCTTACGACAACTTTTAAATCATACCAGCCATTCATGTAACTGTCAACTACTTTTTTTGCTGTGTTTCATGAGCGCCGGTGTTATCTAAAAGACAACTTTGATATCATACCAAGCGCAGTGCCCAGCGTCAACCATAAATCATATTTTTCTTGCAACAAAAAAATTGCCCGAACCTCGAGATGAAAACTCCCTCGTTTATTCGGACAATTCTTGTAAAAAGGCCTAAATCATCATTGATTATTCGCCTGCGCTAATTTTTTCTGACACTCGGGACATAGTCCATACACCTCAAGATGATGCCCGGTAACCTGAAAGCCAGTCTTATTAGCCGCAACCGTCTCGACATCGTTGACCTGTCCGTAGTGGAAATCAACGATTTTACCACAGTTCGTGCATACGGCGTGATAATGCGGGGTCAACGCAAAGTCAAAATGGACGGCCGTATCTGTCACGTTCATCTCTTCGACAAGCCCTAGATCAGCTAACAACCGTAAATTGTTGTAAACTGTTGCGACACTCATGTGGGGAAACTGGTCTGCCAGTGCAACGTGTATCATTTCTGCGGTCGGATGCGCGGTACTCGCAATCAAATATCGAATGATTGCGATTCGTTGCGGCGTCACCCGAATTCCTTGAGCCTTGAGTGTTTTGATCGTCTGATCATACACAGATTGTTGCATCAGTGTCACCTACCTTCACTGTCCACGCCTTTCTCTCGCAAGAATAACGCCAAATGCGGTTGAGCACAAGTCATATTCTGACCAAACGCACAGCGCGGCCCCTACAACCCGATTCTATGGGTTGCAGAGGCCGCGCTACCCAGACGTCAAAGTTCGGCAGCTGAGATTACTTGCTTGAACTACTACTACTCGAGCTACTTGAACTGCCGCTAGTCGCCAGTTCAGGCGCATCGGTCACATACGGAATTTCTTTGCCATCATTTTGGCTCAATACCGAAGTCTTTTTCTTCTGCGCCTTCTTCAGCTTCGCCAATGACTTCTTCTTATTGTAGGTATAGTTACTCTTATCGACTTTCATGAACCCATTCGGCGTGTAAAAACGCAACAGATCTTCGTTGATCACCCGATCAGACAAGGAAAGTTCCGTGGTCACCTGGTTCGTCGCCTGGTCGATCGTCTTCTTCTGCTCATCAGAAAGGTGTTTGATCTGCTTGCCGGTTTGCGTATCGTAATACGCACTCCCGACCTTCGTATACTGCGGCGTCACAAAGTCGCCATTGCGGAACGCAACCGTTTGACTGTGGCCACTGCTCAACAGGTCTGACCCGAACTGCACGTAGTTGTTCGCCTTGATGCCAAGCAGGTTCAGCAACGTCGGCAAGACATCGATCTCACCACCATAAGTGTGGTTGACGCCGCCTTTGAGCCCTGGCATATGAATCATCAACGGCACTCGCTGGAATTGGGCGTTGTCAAAGTCATCGAAGGACTTCTTCCCTAATATCTTAGCAACTGCCTTCTTATGATTCCCCGAGATCCCGTAATGATCCCCATAGAAGACCACCATGCTATTCTTCTCAAGCCCCGATTGCTTCAGCCAAGTCATGAACTCACCGATCGACTGATCGAGATACTTAGCCGTCTGGACATATCCATCCACGGTATCATCCCCAGTCGTCGTCTTGGCAATCGACTGGTTTTGCTTATCCAACGTGTACGGGTAGTGATTTGTGACCGTGATCAGCTTCGTATAAAAGGGTTGCGGCAACTGCTCGACATACTGCGCCGCATCTTTCATAAAGATCTTGTCCTTGAGGCCGTAGCCGACATCGAAGTTCTTGCCAGACTGGAAGTAGCTCTTCGTGAAGAAATAGTCATATCCCCAAGACTTATACGCGTTGTCCCGGTTCCAAAAGCTCGGGACATCTCCATGCGCGGCCGCGGTCGTATACCCGTTTTGATCCATGATGGCCGGCGCCGCCTGGAACGTGTTCGTCGTCCCATCAGAAACCATTGCCGAGCCTTCAGGAAGCCCAAACAGCGAGTTCTCCAGCATCATCTCGGCATCGGCCGTCTTCCCTTGACCAACCTGATTGAAGAAGTTGTCAAAACTCAGCGTATCCGACTCATGATAAAGCTTGTTGAGATTCGGCGTGACTTCTTGCCCGTCCCACTTGAAATCGATTAAGAACTGTTGGAACGACTCGAGATGGATGACAAAGACGTTCTTGCCCTTCGCCACCCCAGCATACTCAGCGTTCGGGGTAACTTTGTTCTGCTTAAGATAATTCAGCACCGAATCAATATCCGAGGCCTTGGCATTCGCCTTCGTTGCGCTGGTTTGAGCCGTCTTCACCCCGTCAACGACGGTATAGGCGTTCAGGCCGAGATATTTGACGATATAGTTATTGTCGAAGGTCCGCGTCAGGAGGCCCGACCGATCAGCATACGCCATGCTCAGATTGGCCCCGAACAAGAAGACCGCAAGCACCGATATGCCCACGGCAAAGCGCTTCTTGATCGGGCGAATATCGACCCGAATCAAATGCGTCGCCAGCAACACGATCAAGATCAACAGATCGATAAAAACAAACCAGTCACTCCCGCGCATGATCCCGAACACCCCTTTGGACAGGTTGTTCGACACCGCGCCAGAACCCTTGATCAACGCAAACGTCAGAAAATCGGAGAATTCACGATAATACAAGATGTTGGCAAACAACCATACCGACGTTAATGCATCGATGACCAACATCACCACATAGGATTTGCGCCCGCTCAAATACAAGGCGACTCCGAACAAAAGCAACGTCGTCGGGATCGGATTAAGCGCTAGGAGCAGCTCCTGCATGCTTCCTTTGACCCCTAAGTTAAACTTGTTGTTGTATGCCCAGTAAGTTTTCGCCCAAAAAAGTGCAATGGCGAGGACAAAAAATCCGAGCCGAGAATTGAAAAACGCTCGAATTTTGCTGCCGAGAACCTTCATCGTGACCCTCCACTGATAATAGAATTGTCAATAATATGTCATTATATCACAATCGTTAGTCTACACATTTGTCATCAAAAACACAATTTATCCCCAGTTAATCCAGGCCACTTTAAGCACATCTTATACTACCGGGGCCATCGCCAAGAGCAAATAGAGGGCAAACCGATGATCGGCTTGCCCTCTATTTGGTTGCCTCAGCTTAGTCGCCGAGCAAATCATAAATCTCCATCGCAACGAGATCGATATCATCGAAATCGAATTTTTGGTGGTGATCCATCTCTTCAAGTGTATAGGTTTCAGTCTTCGGGTCATATTCGACCAGACCCTTTTCGGCTCCGTCTTTTTCGAAACGCCGTGATTGCACTTCGCCATCGGTTGCTTCTTGCATCGCTTCTAGACGCTTGATGATCGCAACTAATTGTGAGCTCTTCATACCAACGGCCCCCTTCCTGTACTTCTGTGATAGCGTACCATAAAATGGCCCCGCGTGACCATGAAAATCCTTGAAACTCAAACTTTTTTAGCGTTTTCTGAACGAATCATCGACTGCGGCCGCACCGCCAACGCGCCGATGCCAAAGACCATCCCTAGATAATAGGTCAGCAAACGCCACAACAACATCGCCAACACTAACTGTGACGGGGTCGCAACGAATTGGGCGAACAGGGCTTTAAAGCTGAGCTCCGCCCCACCCGTGCCCCCGGGAATCGGGAACAAGGACACAATCATCACGATCATCACATGAGACACCATCACGGTGATCAGATCCACATGCCGCGCACCGAAGCCTAGCAGAACAAAATACGGCACCGAGTAATACATCATCAGTTGCACCAGCGTCAAGATGGCCGCGCGAATCACTTTGGTTTTCTCTTGCTTCAGATGGAGACTCTCGGCATAGAACGAATCGATCTTCGCATCAGTGTTGGCTTGCCAACGCTGCATCCGCTCCCGCCCGACGAAGCGGCCGCAAAACCAAACCATCCCGCCAACCAAGCGCTTAGTGAAGCGATACTGATACATTACCAACAGCAAGCCCACGATGACAACGACATGAATCACCATTCCGAACACGATCAGCCACGCCAAGGGCTGAAAATGCGTCGCCACTCGATCGAAGCCGATGAAAATCGTCAAGACGAAGTTGATCAAGACCATGAACTGATACACGACGAACTTCATCAACAGCACCGAGCTGGCGCGCCCCGCCTCGACGCCTGATTGCATCAGCGCGACCAGCTGTGCCGGCTGCCCACCAGACGCAAACGGCGTGATGTTATTGAACAGCTGCTCGACCAGCGGTACCCGGAAGGCCGATTGAAAGCTGAGTCGCTCACCATCGTGTTGCACGAAGATCTTGACGACGAAACTCTCGACGACCCAAGAGCCTACCATCACCAAGAAGGCAACGAGCAACCACTCGAGGTGCATATGGTTAAGGGTGTGCCAAACTTGGCGAAAATTAAGGTCTTTCATCTCCCAGGCAAAAATCGCCATCCCGATGGCGACCATCACCAAGACAGCGATGCGATTCTTTCTACTCATGTGTCTTCGCGAGCGCTGCTTGCTCACGATAGAATCGTTCCCAAACTCGCGCGAGTCGCGCCTCCGAATATTCTTCTGCTGCCAACTTACTCTTATGCGCATAGGTGACCTGCATCTGCGGGTCAGCACGCAACGCGCGTAATTGGGCGTTCATGTCTGTCCCGTCTTTAGCCATCAGTGCATACGGACGGATGATCTTGTCATAAAGCGCCAAGTCGCGCACCATCACCGGCGTCTCGGTGGAAAAAGCTTCTAAAACTGCCATCGGAAACAGCTCTTCAAACGACGGCAACAAGAAACAATCCGCGATGTTATAATAGTCGACCATCTCATCACGCGGAACGATCCCGGTGAAGGTCAGGTTATCCGGCGCATTGGCCACCGCCGACTTCAGATGGTCGTAACCATTCGTGATCATCCCAAAGGAAAACCCGCCGGCCCAGATGAAACGCATATCAGGATTGCGCTTGGCCAACGCGATGAAATCGTCGACGCCTTTGCGATCTTGCACCTGGCCGGCCCCAAAAACCACAAACTCGCCTGCTTTGACCCCATATTTTTGGCGCAACGACAACTTGTCTGCGGCAGCGGCCGGATAAAACGTCTCTCGGGCCACAAAGTTAGGAATATAAACGACTTTCCGCGCATCGATGCCGTAGGCCGCCAGCCGCGGAATGAAGTTCGGATTCACGACGACTAAGACATCCATGCGCTTATAAAAAGCCACCACATACTTATCAAGCGTCCACCGCGCCGGCTTCGGCAGGCTCAGGCTTTGGTCGAGTGTATCTGGAAGAAAATGCACATACCCGATTTTACGCCCGCGCCGCTTAGAAAACGTTGACGCAAAAAAAGCCGGGTCGATCGTGTGATAATGGCTCACCAGACTCGGCGCATAATTGTTGATGCTAATCTTAAATTCGGTTGGAAAATATCGCCGTAACAAATCCAATAGTTCAGTGTACACCGCCCCGACCCCTTGGCCGGCGACTTTATCCGCCGAACTGAACATGTGAATGTCGATCATCGCTACCCCTTCGCTTCATACTGCTGATCGCCGTCAAGCGTCTCTGATGCCGAGTGGGCATCATGCGCCAATGCCTGTTGATAAAACGCCAAGACAGCATCCCCGAAGCGATCCGCCGAAATCGCGTCGAGCTTAGCCGCCAACGGTGCCGGATCATCGAACGCCTGGGGATGATCGAGATAACGCAAGCATTGTTGCACCATCTCAGCATCGGTCGTGAACGTTGTCCCGATTGCCGGGTCGTCAAGCAACGATTGCGTGTACTCACTCGCAAATGCCACCACTTTGCGTCCCGCGGCCATCGCTTCAATGTAGGTCAAACCTTGCGACTCAGAGTCACTGGCCGACACAAACACATCGGCCGCCCGATAATAATCAGCGATGTCGTCATGCTCGACTTCCCCGACGAAACGAACATGACTGGCGATGCCAAGTGTCTGGGCCTGCGCCTCAAGATCCGTCTTAGCCGGGCCATCACCGACGATCAAAAGCACGGCCTCTGGTTGCTGAGCCAAGATGGCTGGCATCGCCCCGACGACGCGATCGATGCGCTTTTCATAAGCGACTCGGCTGAGCGACAACAGCACAGGCACATCGGCCAACCCAAGGTCTGCACGCAAATGCGGATTTTTAGCTTCTTTGAATTGGGTCAGATCAACGCCGGTCGGGATGATCGCCATCGGCGTTTTGATCCCGTAGCCAGTCAAGGAGTCTGCCGTCCGCTCACTTGGGCAAACGACCCCTGCAACGTGGTACAGGTAGGCGCGCATAAACTGGCGCACGTGATATGGCCGTAAAAGGTGGCCATTCATGACATAATGGAGGTAATCTTCATACATCGTATGATAAGTATGCACCGCTGGAATCTTGAGCTGTCTCGCCACAAACTTGCCGATATAGCCCATCGAAAACTCGGTCTGCGTGTGGACGATATCCAGCTGTAGCTCTTTGGCCACGGCATACGCGTGGAATAACCCGCGTACCGCGATTCGCCGATCGGTGAACGAGACAAAAGGCACACTGGCAAACCGGAATAAATTCGGCTCCACCGCCTCGTCAGGGACATGCGGGTCGGTGGTCGTGAAGATATAGACGGTGTGGCCCTTGCGTTCCAGATCATCTTTTAATGTCTTGATCGAGGTGGCAACGCCCGAGACCTGCGGAAAATAGCTATCCGTAAAAATGCCGATATTCATCAGACTTCCTCCAAACGCGTACACTACTAGCTTTAGTCCTAGTATAAAGATTATCGCCGGCTAGCGCAAAATTTCTCACTCAAGGCCATATTGTACCAGATTCCGGTGAGAATCTGCTCAGACGGAAGACCGAATTTTGCGTTATTAACAATTGCTTAAACCCCGCCGCATCCGGTGCAACTGGCTTAACCCGTGTGCGATACTGATAGCAGCTTACAAGGAGGCCAATTCATGCCAAGACGTCAACATCAACGCCCCAAGAAGCACTGGGGGCGCCGCATCGTAATCACACTCGTGGTGGTGATCGCCATCGTCAGCTGCGGCATTATCTTCTTCCCCCAACTCAACAACACCTGGCGTTCCGCCACTGGCGGTAACGATACACCAGCGGATACCGCGGTCAAGTCGACACTCACCTCGCAACTTGAGAACCAAAAAACCGGTAATGCAACCACTGATGCAGCGATCGACACTGCGGTCACCGCAATCAAAAACACGAAGATGGCCACGGTGATGGCCGCCGCCAAGGATCGCTCTGCGGCTGAGGCCGCCCTAGAACAGGCCGGGCTTTCCGCCACCGAAGCCAGCACGGCAGCGACCGCCATTTATCAAGACAGTCGCTTAGATGGCGTCCGGGCAAAACTTGCCGCAGGCGATTACTACGGCGCTTACCAGGCGGCCAAGACGGTCGCCGCCAGTGGTGACCTGAGCCAATTAGAAAGCCAGCTCGCCCAATAACCCGCCAGCAAACAGGCACCGATCGCCTCCAGATTAACGGAGCGATCGGTGCCTGTTCTTGGTTTGTCCGGGTGTCCCGAAGAGACTAGATCAATAGCGCCGAAAGCGGGCTTGGCGCAGTGCAAGTAAATCAGCTTCTGGCAAGGCGGTTAAAGCCGCAAACGCTGGGATCAAGGCCTGCTGCAGGGTCGCGGGGAAGGCAAGGCCTTCATCGGGAATAACTCGATCGATGACGTGAGCTTCAAGCAATGCTTCTGGCGTTAGGCCCATCTGTTCGGCCACAACCGCCGCTTGCGTCACATCCTTGTACAAGATCGTCGCAAAGCCTTCCGGTGATAAAATCGCGTACATGCTGTGATCAGTCATCCAGACCTGATCCCCGCCAGCAAGCGCGAGTGCCCCACCGCTGCCGCCTTCACCGACCAGCACCGCGATCATCGGTACCGGCAATGTCGCGGATGCCAGCAACAAATCGGCGATTGCCGCCCCCTGCCCGTTATCCTCGGCTTCTTTGCCAGGAAACGCTCCCGGCGTATCGATCAACGTGAGGATCGGGCGGTGGAACTTAGCCGCTTGTTGCATCAACCGCAGCGCCTTGCGATAGCCCCAAGGCTCCGGACTCCCTCCATGAGTCGTCAAATGTTCAGCCGGGGTGGCGCCTTTGGTCGTCGCGATGACCGTCAGCGGCTGTTGATCAAGCCAGCCGATGCCGCCAATCACCGCATCGTCATCCCCGTGGACACGATCGCCATGTAGTTCTTGAAAATCAGTGACGATGCCGTTGATCAAGAGCCGCGTCGTGTAAGGCCGGGCCGCCCGGGCCGCTTGAACCTGTTCATAGGCTGTCATCGTGTGCCTCCATGAAGCGCCAACAAGGCACCCAGGCGCTGCGTCAAAGCCGCGCGCGGAACGATTGCATCAATGAATCCTGCGCTCAACACACTTTCCGCCTGTTGGAAGCTCGCCGGCAACTTCGTGTGCAAAGTCGCCTCGATCACACGTCGGCCCGCAAAGCCGACGCGTGCGTGCGGCTCCGCCAGCGTCACGTCGCCTTGCATCGCAAAGCTTGCACACACGCCACCCATGGTCGGATCGGTCAACATGCTGATGTAGGCAAAGCCCGCGGCTGCATGATACGCGACGGCTTGAGAAATCTTAGCCATCTGCATCAGTGACTGGCTCCCTTCTTGCATCCGCGCCCCGCCGCTGGTGGCGACCACCACCACCGGCAGTCCCAGCACAGTCGCGCGCTCAAACAAACGGCACAGCCGCTCCCCTGCAACGGTGCCCAAAGACCCCATCATGTAGTAACTATCCATGACCCCTAGGGCACAGACCTGCCCCGCGATCGTCGCTTGCCCACAAACGACACTTTCACTACTGCCTGTCGCAGCTTGCGCACGATGACGCGCATCGGCATAACCGGGAAACGCCAGCGGAGGGGTCGGCAGGGCTTCATCCCAAGGAACAAACGTGGTCGTCAACTGGGCGATGCGCTGATTGGCACGCAAACGCAACCCATAACCACAAGCAGGACACACCCGCAAAGCCCCATAGCGTCCTGCGTAGGCACTCTCATGACAGGTAGGACAAGTCAACCACATCCCTGAAGGTAACGCCTTGGCTCTCGCCAAGGTGGCCTGGTCTAACGCAGGCGCAAGCTCATGCTTTAGCATCTGTTTGGTCCTCCTTCAACCGTTGTTCAACATAGGTGATCGACGCCAATCCGGCCTGAACTGGTTTGGCCGCCATCAACTCGCGTTGCCACGCGATATTCGTGGTCACCCCTTGGATCTGTAGCTCATTCAATGCCCGCTGGAGCTTGGCCCAGGCACCGGCAAACGTCGAGGCGTGCACGATTACCTTGGCCAACATCGCATCATAATACGGCGTAATCTGGCTCCCCAACCGAATGCTCGTGTCGATTCTAAGCCCGGCTCCACCAAGCGGCCAACCCACTTGGCTAACCACGCCGGTACTCGGCGCAAACCCATGATCAGGATCTTGGGCATTGATTCGGCATTCGATCGCCACTCCTTGGGCCGACAGCGCCTGACTCGGCGCATCAAGCGCTAGCCCCGCGGCAATCAAGATTTGCCAACGCAATAGATCAACTCCACTGACGGCTTCGGTGACCGGATGCTCGACTTGAATACGCGTATTCATCTCCAGAAAATAGGCGTGCCCGTCGGCAACCAGAAACTCGATCGTCCCGGCGTTGATGTAGTTGGTTCCGCTAGCGATGCGCGCCGCTAACTGTTGAAGCTGGTCACGCAATGCTTGCGGTAACGTCTGGGCAGGGGTGATTTCGATCAGCTTTTGTTTGCGATATTGCAAAGAGCAATCGCGTTCGGGAAACGTCCACACATGCCCCTGCTGGTCGGCCAAGACCTGGACTTCGATGTGTTTGGCGTCGACGAGCACTTTCTCAAGATACATCTCGCCACTACCGAATGCTAAGACGGCTTCGGCCTGGGCCTGAGCAAAGGTGGCAAGTAGCGCATCTTCGTCTGCCAAAAGCCGAATCCCTTTACCGCCACCACCGGCCGCGGCCTTGAGCATCACCGGATAGGCCAGTGCGGCCGCGGCCTCTTGGGCCTTAGCCACATCGTCGACGACGCCACTGCCGGGAATCACCGGCACCGCCAGCGTCGTCATCAACGCACGCGCGGCGGCCTTGTCACCCAGCTCGCGCAGCGTCTCGACCCGTGGCCCGATAAATACTAGTCCGGCTTGCGCACAGGCGGCCGCAAAATCAGGGTTTTCCGATAAAAAACCAAATCCGGGATGGACGGCCTCCGCTCCGGTCAAGACGGCGGCAGCCAGGATGTTTTGCATATTCAAATACGATGCTGCGGCCGGTGCTGGGCCAATGCATACTGCCTGATCGGCCAGTTGTACATGCAGACTATCAGCATCGGCTTCTGAATAAACGGCCACTGCCTTCAGTCCCATTTCGTGAATCGTCTGGATCAGCCGCACCGCGATCTCGCCACGGTTTGCCACAAGAATCGTCTTAAACATTGCCACTCCTATTGAATCGCAAACACTAACTCGGCTGTGCAAGCCAAGTCGTCACCAACATACGCTTTTCCAGTGCCCACGCCCAGTCCACCGGCCCGCTTGCCTAGCGTGACCTCTAGCCTCAAGGTGTCCCCCGGTCGAACCATATGCCGGAACTTGGCCTTACGGACACCGCCAAGATAGGCCGTCTTGCCAGCAAGCTCTGGCAAACTCAAAAGCGCGATCGCACCTGTTTGTGCCAGTGCCTCGATCTGCAACACGCCGGGAAAAATCGGATTGCCAGGAAAATGGCCTTGAAAGATCTCTTCGTTCATCGAGATGTTTTTGATCCCGATGATCGTCTCTCCAGGGGTCATCTCAAGCACCCGATCAACCATCAACATCGGATAGCGATGGGGCAAGATCGCCATAATTTCTGTTGCATTAAGCATTTGCATCCTCCTCTACCAAAAACAGCGCCTGATCGAATTCAACCAGCGCCGAATCAGCCACTAAGCTTTCGACAAGGCGCCCACTGACCGGGCTTTTGACCTCATTCATCATCTTCATCGACTCGATCACGCACACGACCTCACCGACGTCCACATGGTCGCCCACTTGTTTGAACACCGGCGCTTCCGGTTGTGGCGCCAGATAGATGATCCCGACTAGCGGCGCTTTGATCGGGGTAGCCTCAATCGCTGGCGTCGGCAGATTGGTAGGCGCGCTGGCCGCAGCCACTTCCTTTTTCAGCCGCAGGTGAACATCACCGGCCGAATACTCCAGCTCGTTGACCCCGTTGCTTGCCATCTGCGCCATCAACGCTGCAATCGTCTGTTCATCCATAAACACGCGCCCCTCCTAAGGCCAAAACGGCATTGTGCCCGCCAAAGCCAAATGAGTTGCTCAACGCCCATTGGGTTTTGGGCTGTCGATCCGTAGCGGTCACGAGATCAACGACACATTCGGGATCGGGTTCACCACTCACATTCGGTGGCAACGCCCCATCGTTCAACCCGCCAAGCGTCAAGATCGCTTCCAACGCGCCGGCCGCACCGAGCAAATGACCGCTCAGGCCTTTAGTCGAGCTCACCGCGACACCGGCTTCACCGAAGACCTGGCCGAGCGCCTTCGCTTCCATCGCGTCGTTGGCCTGGGTGCCGGTGCCATGGGCGTTGACGTAACCCACTTGCTCAGGGGTCAAGCCGGCCGTTGCCAAGGCTTGACGCATCGCCGATGCTTGCGGCTGGCCGCTAGGGTCAGGTGCCGTCATATGATACGCATCGCTGGTCGCGCCGAAGCCGGCAACATATCCTAAGATCTTTGCGCCGCGCGCCTTGGCATGAGTTTCGCTTTCCAGAACCAACGTCCCGGCGCCTTCCCCCATGACAAACCCGCCTCGCTCACGTGCGAACGGCAGGCTCGCCGCGTGCGGGTCACTCGCCGTCGCCAAGGCCGTCAGCGCCGCGAAGCCACCGATGCCAATCTGATTGATTGAAGCCTCGGCGCCACCAGTGATGACCACATCGGCGCGGCCGGCCTGAATGCACTGCATCGCCTGGCCAATCGCCGAAGTCGCCGACGCACACGCCGTGACGACCGCATAGCTTTCACCATGCGCGTGGAAATACTGTGCCAGCACCCCGGGGGCCATATTGATGATCGCCATCGGCACAAACAGCGGCGAAATCCGCCCGGCCCCTTTGGCATTCATCTTGGTCACTTGCGTCTCGATCGTCGATAGCCCGCCGATCCCCGAGCCATAAATCACCGCCAACCGGTCGCCAGCAAGCGTCTCAGGAAGCGCTGCGGCTTCCACCGCTTCAATTGCGCTGAATAACGCGAACTGGGTGAAGCGGTCGAGCCGCTTGCTCAATTTCTTCGGAATCCGGAGGCTTGGATCGAAGTCCGGCACCTCGCCGGCGACGCTCACACCGGTTTGGCTCGCGTCAAAATGACTGATCGGCCGAATCCCGCAAGTGCCTGCATGCATCGCCGCCAAGTTACTGGCGACATCATGGCCTAACGCGCTAACGGCGCCCATTCCTGTTACGACTACTTTTTCCACCGTGTTCCTCCGTTCCGATCAGGTCAAGCCGCCGTCAATGGTCAGCACTTGACCCGTCATATACGTATTATTAATCAAGAAGTCTGCGGCCGAAGCCACCTCTTCGGGAGTGCCAAACCGTTGAAGCGGAATCTGCGCCAACAACTGCGCTTGGGCTTGGTCGCTCAAGCTGGCGGTCATGTCAGTGGCGATCATCCCCGGGGCGATCGCGTTCACGCGTACCCCGCGCCTGGCGCCTTCTTTGGCCAACGTCTTGGTCAGGCCGATAACGCCCGCCTTGCTCGCTGCATAGTTGGCCTGGCCGATGTTGCCCACCTGCCCGACTATGCTGGCGAGATTAATGATGACGCCTTGGCGCGCCTTCATCATCGCGCGGTAGGCCGGCTGGGTCACGTTGTATGTCCCGTTCAGGTTCACCGCCACCACCTCTGCAAACTGCTCAGGGGTAAGCCGCAAAGCCAGCTGGTCGCGGGTGATCCCGGCATTATTCACCAAGATATCGATTTTTCCGAACTTAGTTAGCGCCACGTCGATCAAGGCCGCTGCCGAAGCCGAGTCTTCGATTGCCGCCGCTTGAGCGATGACCGTCACCCCATAAGCCTCAAGCGCTTGAAGCTGAGCCTCAGGAAACGGGTGGCGGGCGCTGACGACTAGGTCCACTTGGGCCTGGGCGAGGCGCTCGGCGATGGCCGCGCCGATTCCGCGCGAGGCCCCCGTAATTACGGCTACTTTATGTGTTGCAGGCATTTATGCGTCTCCTTTCAAACTGGTGGCATCGCTGATCGAAAGCACGGTCGCGCCTTGCTTGCCGATCGCCTTGGCCAACACCGGCCGCGGACCAATTTCAATCATTTGATCGATCCCCGCCGCGATCGTCAAGGCCACACTTTGCGCCAAATCCGTCTGCGTCGCCACTTGGGCAGTCAGCGTCGCGACGACCGTCTGGGGGGTGAATAACTGCTGCGTCGTCGTGCTAAAAACCGGTCGTTCACCGGCCTGCCACGGCGCCGCCGACAGCGCCTGGTGCAAGCGCGCTTGCGCCGGCGCCATCAGCGGGGTATGAAACGCGCCGGCCACCTTCAGCGGCAAAGCCTTGATGCCTAGCTCACGCGCACGCGCACGGGCGGCTTCTAGGCCCGCGCTTGTGCCACCTAACACGAGCTGGGTGGGGGCATTCCGATTAGCCAGCCACACTTCTGGTAACTCCAGAAGCGGCTGCGCCTGATCGGGCGTCTTCAGGCGTAAGGCCAGCATGCCTCCAGGGTTCGTGCGACACGCCGCGGCCATTGCCTGGCCGCGAATCTGAACGAGTTCCAACCCAGCCGCCAAGGGCAACATCCCCCCTGCGATCAAGGCGGCGTATTCACCGAGGCTGAGCCCGAGTAACCGCGCTGGCTGCCGCTGGGTGGCTCGATACAACGCGACCATGTACGCAACCAACGCGGGTTGGAGCTTGTCAGGTTGGGCCGCCAGCGGCGCTGGTGAAAAGAGATACCCCGGTAAGTCAAAGTCAAGGCACGCATCAGCGGCATCGATATTTTCTTTGAATATCAAACTTTCTTGGTAAAGAAAGTTGCCCATTCCGGCAAACTCACTTCCTTGACCGTTGAACACCACTGCTTCTGTCATCATCACACCAACTTTGCCTTCAAGGGACCTTCACCAATCAACGCTTGGGCGTCTTCAGCCAGAGAAGCTAAGATCTCCGCTGCCGGCGCAACCGTAGACACCAGACCTGAGACTTGTCCCGCCATGAACGATCCGCGCTTGGGGTCACCTTCTTGAACCGCGATCCGCAGGCTGCCGTTACCCAAAGCCTCGATCGCACTCATGTCACCGCCGTCTTTGGCCAACTGCTTTTCCATCTTGAGGTATTGCCGACTCATCGGATTCTTCAATACCCGCGCGGCGTGGCCAACATATTGACCGGTGACGAGGGTATCGACGTCTTTGGCTGCAAGTACGGCTTGTTGATAGCCGGGATGGATGCGACATTCGCTGGCGGCCAAGAAACGCGTTCCCAGCTGCACCGCACTGGCACCCAGCGCCAAGGCCGCCACGATACCGCGGCCATCGGCGATGCCTCCGGCGGCGATAACCGGAATATCGACCGCATCAACGACCTGAGGCACCAACGCCATCGTGGTCATCGTGCCGATGTGACCGCCGGACTCCATGCCTTCTGCAATCACCCCATCGACCCCTTGGCGCGCCATTCGCTTGGCTAATGCCACTGACGGTACCACCGGTAGCACCACGCTCCCCGCGTTTTGCAATGCCGGCAGATACTTACCAGGATCGCCAGCACCAGTCGTCACCACCGCAACTTGCGCGGCAACGATGACTTCGATGACGGCTTCCACATGTGGCGACAGTAACATTACGTTCACGCCGAACGGCTTATCAGTCAGTCTTTTGGCGATCGCGATCTGCTCGGCAACATACTCGGCAGGCGCGTGACCCGAACCGATGATGCCTAGGCCCCCGGCCTCGGATACGGCTGCAGCCAGCTCACCGGTTGCGACCCACGCCATCCCGCCTTGAAAGATCGGATAACGCAGCTTGAGTTTTTCAATCAGCGGGCTCATCGCTACGCCGCCTTGGCGATAAAGCCGACCAAATCAGACACCGTCTCGATCGTTTCGTCGGTATCGATAGTGATATCGAACGCATCTTCGATCTCGTTGATGATTTCGAAGACATCGAGGCTATCCGCATCGAGGTCATTCTTGAAGTTCGTCGTCAGCTGCACAGCTTCTGGCTTCTGATCGAGTTGTTCGGCGATGATGGCTTGCACTTTGCTAAAAATTTCGGTATTGGTCATGATAATCTCCTTTTAGTAGGTCAAGTATAGGCTGCCAACGCTTAAACCGCCGCCAAAGCCACACAAGATCATGGTCTGGCCGCGCTCAATGCGTCTGGCCGCAACAAGTTCATGTAATAAAATGGGAATGCTGGCAGCGCTGGTATTGCCATAGGCTGCCATGTTCATCGGTAACTGTTCGGGGGCGAGTCCCAGCTTGCGTCCGATCACATCAATAATCCTAGCGTTGGCTTGATGGACTAACACCCAGTCGGCGCGCGGCAGGCGGCCAATCGATGCGGTGGCCTCGCGGGTAGCAAACTGGAAGACAGCGCGGCCGTTCATCTGGAAGAATGGCCGGCCTTGGGCAGCGCCTGCCGACAAGACCAGGTCACTGTCGCCGAAGCTGCGTAGATCGGCCAGTGGCAAAGGCTGCTCATCGGCGGTGACGAAGACTCCGCCGGCCCCATCGCCGAACAACACCGCGGTGCTGCGATCTTGCCAATCGACGAGTTTGGACAACACTTCGCTACCGATCACCAGGCCGCTGCGGGCAACTCCGGCCAACAGGTGGGCGGCGAGGTCTAACGCATAGACAAAGCCGGCACACGCCACGTTGACGGACAAGGCATAGGCGTTCGTCGCCCCGAGCGCCGCTTGAATCCGATTGGCCTCACTGGGAGTCAAAAAATCCGGACTCATCGTCGCGACGATGATGAAATCTAACGTCTCTGCAGAGCGGTGTGCTTGGTCAAGCAACTGCCTGGCGACCGCTAATGCCAAACTGTATGTCGTCTCGGTGGTCGCAACCCGTCGTTCGTGAATCCCAGTACGCTGTTTGATCCACTCATCACTCGTATCCAGCGTTTGGCTTAAAGCCGTGTTCGTGACCACTCGGCTAGGAACAGCCATAGCCGTTTGTTCAATGCGCACGGCAAAGTTCCTCCTTCAGGTTTCAAGATCGCGCATCTTGGTCGGCGATAAACGTCATCAAGTTGTCTAATGCAGCCTCGATTAAAGCAATCTCGGAATCGTCGAACCCACTGACGAAGCTGTCGACCATCTGCTGATGAAACGCCTGATGGGCGCGATACATCAGCCGGCCTTTGCGGGTAAGTTGCAAGTTGACCACACGCCGGTCTTTGCCGTCATGGACCCGTTCAACGTACCCTTTGCGGACGAGATTCTTGATGCCCACCGTCAGCGTGCCTTGGGTGACATGCAGGCGAGTGGCAACTTCACTCGACGTCGGCTTTGTATGTAAGCCGATCGCCTCGATCGTGTGCATCTCGGTGATACTCAGATCACTGAATTGACTCTTCTTTAATTCCGTTTCTTCGATTCGTAAGATGTCGCGATATACTTTTTCAAGTTTCGTGTTGATTCGTTTCATGATTGGACGCTGTGCCATTATCCCATGGCCTCCTGTTTCGACTGATTTGATATTCAAAGTATCAGTCAAAAACGTTTCGGCGTCAACCACGGTCAGCGTCTGCGACGACAAAATGCAATTCTGCCGAAGCCACAGATCGTTCAGCCACCGTCGCCTGGGCGCGAACCACACCCATGGTCTGGCGCACCTTGACCATCTCAACGGCGATCTGCAGACAACTGCCTGCTTGAACGATCACTGGAAACTCTGCATCGTTAACCGCGGCCAGATACGCCGTTTTACCAGCGAACAAGGGGCTTTCAAGAATCAGCACAGATGCAGCCTGCGCCATCATCTCAATCATCAGGCTGTTCGCAAGCTGCGGGTTATCTGGCCGATAGCCGTTAACGTGGCCTTCTGCATGCGTCAGGTACTTCTCAACCACTACCGAGCGATCAGGTTCCAAGGCGAGCACCTTATCAACGTGAAAGATCGGATAGCGATTCGGAATGCGTGCCTGCACGGCGATGCCATCCATCATCGACATTCATTCACCTCCCAACTGATTTCATCCAACAAATTATTTGGATGTTCAAAGTATATCAATAATCATTTGAATGTCAAACTACTTTTACCTATTTCCGCCTCTCAATAGCCAACAAAGCGCATCATGACAGGCATTACTGGTCTCCAAAAAAATCTCCTAGCCGACCAACGTTGTCAGCCACTTTCGTCAAAGCGGCACAAAAAAACCGAAATGCGCTTAACCGCATCTCGGTTTGTGAATCATGTCTTGCTGCTTCCGGTTGATACTTCTACCGGCGATCGGGGTCGAACCGATACTCCATCGCTGGAACTGGATTTTGAGTCCAGCGCGTCTGCCAATTCCGCCACGCCGGCATGACATGATTAAGATTATACACTCTATTGGCTTGAGCCGCAAGAAAGGCGGTGATCGGATTTGAACCGACGCATAGAGGTTTTGCAGACCTTTGCCTTACCACTTGGCTACACCGCCATGAATGTTTCGCTCCAAAGAGCTATTGGGGTAGCTGGATTCGAACCAGCGCATGACGGAGTCAAAGTCCGTTGCCTTACCGCTTGGCTATACCCCAATCAA
>CAKQZO010000020.1 GCA_934293835.1 uncultured Lacticaseibacillus sp.
AGACTTCAAGAAGGTCTTGGCTGACGCGAAGACCGTGGTTTGGAACGGCCCTATGGGTGTGTTCGAAATGTCCAACTACGCCCAAGGCACCTTGGAAGTTGGTAAGGCACTCGGTGCGTTGACCGACGCAACGACGATCATCGGTGGCGGCGATTCCACCGCGGCTGCTAAGCAGCTCGGCATCGCGCCTCAGATCACCCACATCTCCACTGGTGGTGGTGCTTCCCTCGAATACCTTGAAGGTAAGGAATTACCTGGTATCGCGGCAATCACCAACAAGTAATCATCCCAGTGACACAGGCTCAGCCTGTGTCGGTTGGCACAATGCGAAACTGACGACGGTCGGTCTTTGCGTTGCGTGTGCGGCGAATCGCGACGGCGATCACGCGCGCTGATTACGACGGCTTTTCTCAAATCAAAGGAGATTAAACATGCGTACACCTATCATGGCGGGTAACTGGAAGATGAACAAGAACCCTAAGGAAACTCAGGCGTTCTTGGACGGCGTTAAGGGCAAGCTCCCTGAAGCATCTAAGGTTGAAACGGTCATTGCCGCACCGGCAATCGACTTGACGACTTTGGTTGCAGGCGCTGCTGGCACTCCGTTGAAGACTGCGGCTGAAAACAGCTACTTCGAAAACGAAGGGGCCTTCACCGGCGAAACTAGTCCTAAGGCGTTGAAGGAAATGGGTCTTGACTATGTGGTCATCGGCCACTCCGAACGTCGCGGCTACTTCCACGAAACCGACGAAGACATCAACAAGAAAGCCAAGGCTATCCTTGCCAACGGCTTGTTGCCAATCATCTGCTGTGGCGAAAGCCTCGAGCAGCGTGAAGCTGGCCAAACCAACGATTGGATTGCTTATCAAGTTGCTGGCGCATTAGTTGGCTTGTCTGCTGATGACGTGAAGAAGAGCGTTATCGCTTACGAACCAATCTGGGCGATCGGTACCGGCAAGACTGCTTCTGCTGACCAAGCACAAGAAGTTGTTGCCCACGTTCGCGCAACGGTTAAGAAGCTTTATGATGCAGAAACTGCAGATGCTGTCCGCATTCTTTACGGTGGCTCTGTCAAGCCTGCTAACGTGAAGGAATTGATGGCCAAGGAAGACATCGACGGCGGTTTAGTCGGCGGCGCTTCCATGGACCCAGAATCCTTCGTTGCCTTGGCCAACTACCAAGACTAAAAACCCAGAGCGAAGCTCGACGAAAACCCAGAGCGAAGCTGAGCGGCTTTTGCTGGGAGTCTAAGGTAGGGGGCCACAGTGATGCAACGCATCGCGAAGGCGCCATGACTTAGACAGCCCAGCATTGCTCAGCGAAGCTCGACGAAAGCCCCAGAGCGAAGCTCGACGAATCGCAACGACCGACTAGAGTCGCGAATCTAGTCTGTTCTGTGAGCACCTTATATACATTAATTTTCAACCTAATCTAAAGGAGAGAAATCCATGTCTATTATTACTGACGTTTTAGCACGCGAAGTCCTCGACTCCCGTGGCAACCCTACTGTTGAAGTTGAACTTTACACCGAAGATGGCGGCTTTGGCCGCGCACTTGTGCCATCAGGTGCTTCTACCGGTGAACACGAAGCCGTTGAATTACGTGACGGTGACAAAGATCGCTTCGGCGGCAAGGGCGTTTTGAAGGCTGTTGGCCATGTCAACGATGAAATCGCTAAGGCGGTTGTTGGCTTGGATGTTACCGACCAACGCCTGATCGACAAGACCATGATCGAAGCCGACGGTACCCCTAACAAGGGCAAGTTCGGTGCGAACGCCATTCTTGGGGTTTCCTTGGCTGCTGCGCGTGCCGCAGCTGCTGAAGTTGGTCTGCCATTGTACGAATACCTTGGCGGCCCTAACGGTCACGTGCTGCCTACACCAATGATGAATGTTATCAACGGTGGCGCGCACTCCACGAACACCATCGACTTCCAAGAATTCATGATCATGCCTGTTGGCGCGAAGTCTGTTCGTGAAGCCATCCGTATGGGTTCCGAAACTTTCCACGCCTTGCAAGCATTGTTGAAGTCCAAGGGTGATATCACTTCCGTCGGTGACGAAGGTGGTTTCGCACCTAACTTGAAGGATAACGAAGAAGCCTTCGAATTCCTCGTTGAAGCGATCACGAACGCCGGCTACAAGCCAGGTGTCGATGTTGCCATCGCCTTCGACGTTGCTTCTTCTGAATTCTACGATCCAGAAACCAAGCGCTACACCCTGAAGTGGTCCGATCCTGACACTTCTTACAGCACTTCCGAATTCATCGACTTGATCGCTGGCTTCGTTGCGAAGTACCCAATCGTTTCGATCGAAGATCCTATCGATGAAAACGACTGGGAAGGCTGGCAAGAAATCACCGCTAAGTTGGGCGACAAGGTTCAACTCGTCGGTGATGACCTGTTCGTTACCAACACCGATTACCTGAAGAAGGGGATCGATATGGATGTTGCGAACTCCATCTTGATCAAGCTTAACCAAATCGGTACCTTGACCGAAACCTTCGAAGCTATCGAAATGGCTAAGGAAGCCGGCTACTCCGCTGTTGTTTCCCACCGTTCCGGTGAAACCGAAGACACCACAATCGCTGACTTGGTTGTTGCGACCAACGCCGGCCAAATCAAGACTGGTTCCATGAGCCGTACCGACCGGATCGCGAAGTACAACCAACTCATGCGGATCGAAGACGAACTTGGCACTTCTGCCCAATACAAGGGTCGCCAGTCCTTCTACAACGTTAAGGAAGTTAAGAACTACAAGGGTTAATTCCCAAGCTTCCACCCAAACACTCCTCTGGACGCAGAGGAGTGTTTTTTTGGCTGAAAGAATGCTTTTTTTCATCCAGAGCCACTTGTATAATGAAAATAGATTGTCTGTTCGAGGAGGACGTTGGTTGATGTTGAAAGCAAAGGTGGATGCCACGCGCGTCAAGTTCGTGGTGCAAGGGTTGGTGGTCGGCTTGTTGACCGGGGTCGTCATCAGCATGTTCCGGCTTGCGATTGAGCGGATTCTGGTGTTTGTCCAAGGCATCTACCGCGCGCCGACGCCCGGAAAGCTGGCTTTGTTGACGGCGGCGATGGTGGCCTTGAGTCTGATCGTGGCGGCTTTACTTAAAAGCGAGCCGAGCATCTCCGGGTCTGGGATCCCCCAAGTCGAAGGGCAGTTGGCTGGGGAGATGGAGTTTCATTGGTGGTCGGTGCTGTGGAAAAAGTTCATCGCCGGTATCTTGAGCATCGGCCCCGGGCTGTTCCTCGGGCGGGAAGGTCCGTCAATTCAGCTGGGAGCCGCGGTCGGCCAAGGGGTCGCCGAAGGGCTACACCGCCATGGGTCAGATCGGCGCATTTTGATTGCCTCTGGGTCGGCCGCTGGGTTAGCCGCTGCGTTCAACGCCCCGATTGCCGGGACGCTGTTCGTGTTGGAAGAGGTCTACCACAACTTCAGCCCGCTGGTGTGGATCACGGCGCTGGCGAGTGCGCTGGGGTCAGATTTCATCTCGCTGAACGTCTTCGGTGAGGTGCCGGTGTTGCATCTGACCTATTCGCGCAGTATGCCGGTTGGCTTGTATTGGCATCTGCTGGCGCTGGGGGTCGTGTTGGGGCTGCTGGGGTATCTATATCAGCGCGTGTTGCTGGCGATGCCGGGCTGGTATGCCAAAACGCACATCCCGCGCTACTTACAAGGCCTCGTCCCGTTCCTGTTGGTGGTGCCGATGGGTCTCTGGGCGCCAAGCATCCTCGGCGGCGGCAACGGCATGATCGTCGGTTTCGGGCGCGTGGTGCCATCATTAGGGGTGTTGCTGGCGATCTTGGCCGCCCGCTTCATCTATTCGATGATTTCGTATGGGTCCGGCCTCCCTGGCGGCATTTTCCTGCCGATCCTGAGTCTGGGGGCGGTCATCGGCGCGGTGTATGCCGTGTTCATGGTGCAAGTCGGGCTGCTGCCGCGCATCTATGTGATGAATCTGATCATTTTCTCGATGGCGGGCTATTTCGCTGGGATCGGGAAGGCGCCTTTTACGGCGATCTTGTTGATCACCGAGATGGTCGGCAACTTGACGCATCTGATGCCGATGGCGGTTATGTCGCTGGTCGCCTACCTCGTTGTGGATATCCTCGGCGGCGCGCCGATCTACGAGTCGCTGCTGCGGCGCATGACCGTCAGCAAGAAAATCGAGTCGATTCACCGAATGGATCGGCTGGAGGTGCCGGTGTTTGCCGGCGACGCGTTGGAAGGCAAACAGGTGCGCGACTTTGCTTGGCCCCAACAGACGCTGTTGATTGGGGTCAATCGCGGTGAGAGTCAATTGTTGCCGCATGGCGATACCGTGATTCGTGCCGGCGACACCTTGGTCTTGTTGGTCGACGCAAGCAAGCGCGCGCAGGTGCGGGCGCAGATCCAACAGTTGAAAGGACAAAGAGATGGACATTCATCGCATGAATCGCATTGAGGCCGGCACGTATGTCGCGTGGCAGTATTTTGGTGAGGCCGCGGCCTTGACGCTGTCGCCAGCTGCACAAGGCAGTGAGTTCCGCGAGATCTTCGCCGATAATGGCGCGGATTATTTCGCCGTGACCGCAGATGAGACGCTGGCCGCGATCATCGCCTGCGAGTTCCCGGGTGGGGAGTTGCAGATGCGCTTGCTGCCGGCACCACTATATTTCGGTGAAGCGCAGTTCGCGCCGGCGCTGGCCGCAGCCGCACTCACGTTCGTGCGGCGACAGTATCGCTATGGAGACGAGATCAATGTGCAAGTCGCCCAGGCGGATCAGACGTTGCGCCAGGCGTTTGGCGCAAGTGGTCAGGTGGTCGGGAGTTTTGTGCGGATGCAACCGGGAGACTAGCCACTGAGGGCTGGTTGTGATAATCTATTAGTTAGTAGTGTTTGACTTGCGATGGCAAGCGTAGGAGGCTAAGTTTTGCAGAATCTATTCATGACGTTGCTCATTATCGACTCGGTTTTGATCGTGATCGCGACTTTGATGCAACCCAGCAAACAACAAGATGCGCTGAGCGCGTTGTCCGGCGGTGCGACTGACTTATTCGGTAAGCAGAAGTCCCGGGGCTTTGAAGCGTTCATGGAGAAAGTCACCGTATTTTTAGGCGTTCTGTTCTTCGCCTTTGCTCTGGTATTGGTGTACCTCTCATCGCATTAACGGCAAGTCTCCTGCAGCTAGTGGGAGACTTTTTTGTAAGGAGCGGCAATGTTTCGAGAACCTCAACCATTCGAAGAACCGGGTCAGCGGGTCGGCATCGTCTTGCTGCACGCCTATACTGGTAGTCCCAACGACATGCGCTTGCTGGGGGCCGCACTGAATCGCGCCGGCTATGGGGTGTATGGCCCGGCGTTCACTGGCCACGGCCATGCCGACTTGCAGCCGGTGCTTGCGGCCACGCCTGAGCAGTGGTGGCAAGATACCAAGCAAGCCGTTGCGCACATGGCGGCCCAGTATGCTCAGGTGGCCGTCTTCGGCCTCAGCCTCGGCGGCATATTTGCCATGAAGGCACTGCAGGAGTTGCCGGCGGTGGGCTTGGGCGGTGTGTTATCGTCGCCAATCGTTGCCGGTGACCAGAACATCACGCCGCAATTCTTGAAGTACAACCGCTATTTGCGCCGACTGGCCGAGTTGCCAGACAACTCGGCCACAGTGCGCCCGCAGCTGGCCAAGCAACTGGCGGCGATTGCCGCGTTCACCGCGCCGGTTGCGGCGGCGCTGGCGACCGTGACCAAGCCGGTGTTCATCGGCCAGGCCGGGGCCGACGAGATGATCGATCCAGACCGGGCCAAAAGGTTGCGGGCGGCGCTACACCAGGCGCCGGTCGCTTGGCATTGGTATGCCGGTGCCAGCCATGTCATCACGGTGAACGAAGCGCATCGCGCACTTGAAACTGATATTATTAATTTTATGAAAACGAGGGACCATTAATGACCACAGTTGGCCACATGAGAAATGAATTACTCGCCGTTTTTCGGCGTAACCAACAGATCGCCTTTTCCACCGCTTCTTTGGGGCGCGCCCTGCACGTTGAGGCCGCTGATGACTTCAAGGTGCTGGTGCAGGCCTTGACCGGGCTGGAAAACGACGATCTGATCCACGCGGAAGGCGATGCGATGTACAAGCTCGGCGGCAAGCCGGCCGGACATCTGGAAGGCATTTTCCACGGGAATGAAAAGGGCTTCGGCTTCGTCGCCGTGGAAGATGAGGAGAATGACTTCTTCATCGCCCCACCAGCCACCAAGTTCGCCTTGGATGGCGATACCGTCGAGATCAACGTCACCCGGCGTGCCCGGCCAGGCGACTCGCGCGGTTCTGAAGCCGAAGTCGTTAAGGTCTTGGACCGCAAGATCGCACGGCTGGTCGGCGAATACACGCCGCTGTCTGACGGTGAGGTCGAACGCACCGGCTTCATCGGCACCGTCGTCAGCCACGAGAAGAAGCTCAAGGGCTACCCGGTGTTCGTCAAGAACACCGGCATGATCCCGGAACTGGGCGACATGCTGATGGTCGAAATCACCGACTACCCGGACCAAGCCCATCCCAAGGCGATGCAAGGCATCATCTCCGAAAACCTCGGGAACAAAAACACCCCAGGCGTCGATGTGTTGTCGCTGGCGCTGGCCAACGATATCCACACCGACTATCCGGAAGAGGCGATGGCCCAGGCCAACGCGATTCCCGACCATGTGACTGATGAAGACCGCATCGGCCGGCGGGACATCACCGACCAGCCGGTTGTGACGATCGACGGGGATGATTCTAAAGACTTCGACGATGCGGTCGTGGCTTGGAAGCTGCCTAACGGTAACTATCATCTCGGCGTGCATATCGCCGACGTGTCGTATTATGTCACCGAAGGCTCGCCGCTGGATAAAGAGACGTTCGAACGCGGCACCTCGACTTACCTGACCGATCGGGTGATTCCGATGTTGCCGTTCCGCTTGAGTAATGGGATCTGTTCGTTGAACCCTGACGTCGATCGCCTGGCGATGTCTTGTGACATGGAGATCACACCGGCAGGGAAAGTCGTCAGCCATGACATCTATCAGTCGGTCATCCGCTCGCATGGGCGCTTGACGTATAACAACGTCAACAAGATGATCACCGACAAGGACCCGGTTTTGCGCGAACAATACAAGGACTTGGTGCCGATGCTTGATTTGATGGGCGAAATGCATCAGGTGCTTTACAAGATGCGGCATGATCGCGGCGCGATCGATTTTGAAGAACACGAAGCGAAGATCATCGTCGACGAGAACGGCCATCCGACCGACATCGTCTTGCGTGACCGCGGTTTGTCTGAACGCATGATCGAATCCTTCATGCTGGAGGCCAACGAAACCGTTGCTGAACATTACAACAAGCTGCACCTGCCGTTCCTCTACCGGGTGCATGAGACGCCAGACGACGATCGGATCAAGGACTTCACCGAGTTCTTGGCCACGTTCGGCATCACGATTCCGATCAAAAAAGGTGCGAAGCTGACCCCGAAGATGTTGCAAGAAGTCAACACTTCTGTGGCCGGCACGCCTGAAGAGATGATGGTCAACGTCAAGATGCTGCGGAGCCTGAAGCAGGCGCATTATTCCGAAGATCCCCTCGGTCACTTCGGGATCGCCGCGGAATATTACACACACTTCACCAGTCCGATCCGCCGGTATCCGGACTTGATCGTCCATCGCCTGATTCGCTCATACGCCACGCAAGGCGCTGGCGAAGATATTCAGACGAAGTGGGCGACCAAACTGCCGAAAATCGCGGTGCAGGCTTCGGTGCGTGAACGGCACTCGATCGACGCTGAACGTGCCGTCGACGACCTGAAGAAGGCTGAATTCATGGCTGACAAGGTCGGCGAAGACTTCGACGCGGTGGTTTCTGGGGTCGCCGGGTTCGGGATGTTTGTCGGTTTGCCGAACACTGTCGAAGGCCTCGTTCACATCTCGCGGATGAAAGACGACTACTACGCCTTCGTCGAAAATCAGATGGCATTGGTCGGCGAACGGTTCCACAAGATCTTCCGCATCGGCCAGCCTTGCCGCGTGCATCTCGATAACGTCGATGTCGAACAGCGCCAGGTTGATTTCTCGCTGATCCCAAGCGACGACACGCCGAAGACGGATATCGTCGTCAAGCGCGAAACCCGCGGCCGTGGTCAAAACCACAGCGACGGGCCGCGCAACGGTAGCAACAATCGCAATGGTCGCGGCGGCAATAACCGCAATGGTAATCGCAACCGTAACGGCAATAGCAACAGCCGCGGCGGCAACCGCCCGTTCAACCGGTTGGGCGATCAGATGCGCAAGAACTCAAGCAAGAAGAAGTAACCAAGACAACGTTGCGAAGAAGGTGAGCAGATGGCCAAGAAGATGAAGCCGAAACCCGATAACCTGTTGGCCCAAAACAAGAAGGCTGGGCACGACTACAACATCTTGGAGACATACGAGGCGGGCGTCGCGCTGACAGGCACGGAGATCAAGTCCGTGCGTGCCGGCAAGACGACGCTGCGCGATGGCTTCGCGCGGATCCGCAACGGTGAGGCGTGGCTGGAGAACGTCCACATCACCCCGTACAAGGAAGGCAATCAGTTCAATGTCGATCCCATGCGCAACCGCAAGCTGCTGTTGCACAAAAAGGAGATTCGCAAGCTGGAAGTCGCCTTGACGGAAAAAGGCCTCACCATCGTGCCGTTGCGCATGTACCTCAAGCACGGCTATGCGAAGGTGTTGATCGGCGTCGCGCAAGGCAAGAAGAACTACGACAAGCGCGAAAGCCTGAAGCGTAAAGACCAAGAGCGCGATATCCAACGCGCGATGAAGGAACGGTATTAGAATATTAGCATGCAGAGGAGCTGTGAGCTGATCACGGCTCCTTTTTATATGGGGAATAGGAAGGGTGAAGTCGATGTTTGACCGATTACCCGCGAAGAAGCAGGTCGCGGTTGGCGCCATTGCTTTCGTCGGGATAGAATTGCTCTTGAGTTGGGGTCTGCCGAAAGTCATGGCAGGCGTTCGCGCCGGGACGGCGCTACCCAAGACGGTGCTGGGGCTGGCGCAGTTCGGCCTGTACTGGCTGTATGTGCTCGTACTGCTATTCTTGACTCGAGATGATTGGCGCCGATCGTTGGCGAAGTTGCGCCAGGGCAAGCTCTGGGGGCTGATCCTCGGCACCGCGTTCTTGAGTCTCTTATATGATGTGCTGGTCGGGTTTTTGAACCTACCGCTGCCGGCCAATCAAAGCAATAATGATAAGTTATTGGCCATGGTCAGTGGCTCGCCGAGCTTACTCGTGGCGTTCTTGGTCACGGGCGTTCTCGTGATACCGATCATCGAGGAGCTGATTTTTCAGTACTTCTTCCAGCGTGTGTTGTTTCCGCTACTTTTCTTCAAGTTATCGGCAAAGTGGCGCAGCGTCGTCGCGGTTCTGCTGGCGACGATTCTGTTCATCCTGTATCACAGCGCGAGTCTGGTGATGTCGCCGCAGACGCTGCTCGTCACCTTCGTCAGCTACGGCGACTTGCTCTTGTTCGCCATCTTGTTTGCGGTGACCGACGAGAACATCGCCGCGGTCAGCATGGCGCACATCATCGTCAACCTGGTTTCGTTTAGTTTGATGCTGGCGGCGATGTGATCAAAAAAGGCGCCGACACTCAATTTGCGAGTGTCGGCGCCGTTATCGTTACCAGCCGATGAGCGTGCGCCGAATCAACACGGCGATGCCCAAAGCGATGAATAAGCCGAGATAGATGGTGTTGTACCAGCGCCAGGCGCGCGGGAGCTCGCGCTTTTGCTTGGCCAAGGGGTTGTGCTGCAGCATGTATTGTGTGGACGCGGCGTTACCGGCGATCGCCAGTGCCAATAACACCAGCATCGGGTCGGACAGCGTCCAGCTAGAGAAGAAGAACGGGCCGAATAGCATGATGCCCAGCACCAGGTTCGTCAGCTGTGGGCCGAGCATCCCCCATGTCGCGTCGCGAACCAGTCGTTCTTTGGTTTGTAAGTCTTCCACAAGATCAGATCCTTCCTGAAGGAGTTTGTCGAGTGAGAGGCCGTACAGGTGGCTGAGGCGGATCAGGCTGACGATGTCCGGCAGCGTACGCCCGTTTTCCCAGTTGGACACGGTCTTGACCGCTATGCCGACTTTTTCCGCGAGTTGTGCCTGGGTCCAGCCCAGCGCCTTGCGCCTCACGCGCAAGATTTCCCCGATTGCCATCTCACCGCCTCCAGTCTGCCGCATCGCTACGACCTTGTATATCCAAGATACTGCCGGTTACAACAAAACGCACGCGTAAATTGTTGCCGGTTGGGGTGAGGGAGATATTTCCTGGGAAAATGCAGGATTGGTTAGGTAAATAGTTAGTCCTGTTCATGGGCGCCGGGATTTGCTATAATGCAAGGCGTTATATTAAATTTTGATGAGTGTCGGCGCGCGCTTGCCTGAACGTGGCGGGCACGTTAGAGGAGGCAGGGCAATGCAGCGATTGCGGTATCAAGATATTCTGGCCGTGTTCATCGGCGGGTGCTTCGGCGGCGTGGCGCGATGGGGGATTAGCCTGTGGCTCAACGATGCAGACACGATGCTCGGCACCACCGCGGTGAATCTGGTTGGTAGCTTCGTGCTCGCATTCGTGACGTATGGGCTGGCCGTAGCTATCGACTTGCCAAGCTGGCTGATCTTAGCGCTGGGAACCGGTTTTGTCGGCGCGTTCACAACGTTTTCGACGATGGTGTTGAACCTCTACAAGCACATCGGGCAGGCGCCGGGATACGCGGTGGCAATCTTTGGGATTGAGTTGGTCGTCGGCTTAGGGGCGGCGTTTGCCGGGTATCTCAGTGCTGAGGCATGGGGAAGGCGGCGGTTGGGATGATGCTCTTAGTTGCCTTAGGTGCCGGTTGTGGCGCCGTGATGCGGTATGTGCTGACGCAACTAGGCAAGAACTGGTGGCCGAATGTGCCGCTAGCGACGCTCGTGATCAATGTCAGCGGCGCCTTTTTGGCTGGGTTCTTGGCGATGCTGACGTTGCCGCAGGCGTGGTCGTTGTTGCTGTTGACCGGGGTGTGCGGCGGGTACACGACCTTCTCCACCTTCATGACCGACGCGCTAATCTTGTTGCGCAACCGGCGGTACCACGCGTTTGCCTGGTACTACTTCGGTACGGCGGGGCTAGGGATCGTCACCTTGATGCTCGGCGCGTGGCTGGGGAAGATGTTGTGAATGTCTGATAAGGAGATGCGTTATGGTCAAGCGGGAAAAACGGTTCGTTGTGGTTGAAAAGTCTGCGATGGCAGGTGCTCATGTGGTTGATGTCTTGGTCGACCGCCAGACGCGGGTGCAGTATCTGAGTGTCTCGATCAGCTCCGGTGGGGGTTTGACGGTTCTTGTCGATGCGGCCGGCAAGCCTTTGTTATATGAAGGGGACTTGGATTAAGTCGTGTAACATCCAAAAACGCACGCAACGGGCGTATTTCCGCTGCGTGCGTTTTTTGGGCTTAGTGCAGGACGCTGTGTAAGAAGGCAAAGGGGATGAGGACGATCAGCGCCACAATCGCGGTGATGAGGGCCACGATCGCGGCCAGTCCCCATTGTTGCAGCTGATCGTGCCACCAATGCCGCTGCTTGCGGATGGCCTCAATGTCCTTGCCGTTCTCGTAGGCGAGAATCTCCTTGTAGGTGTGCACATCCGCCTTGTGTTTGAGGTATTCTAGATGAAGCGCGGGAATGAAGCTGAGCCCGAAAGGCACCATGATCACCCAAAACCAAGGGCCGGGAAGCCACAACGCGGGGCCAAGCGCAACGATGCCGACGAGCCAGCCGCCGATCATCAGCTTGGCATCACGATTGGTCGCTTTGGTGAAGACCTTCTTTTTCATAGTTGAAACATCTCCTTTGACTAATTGGTCTAAGGAAGTGTCAAATAGCACGCTCAGCAAGAGGAGATTCTCGATATCGGGATAGTGGCGATCGTTCTCCCAATTGGAAATCGTCTGGCGAGACACGTAGAGCTTCTCTGCCAGCTGCTCCTGGGTCATGTTCAGACGCTCTCGTTGTTGTTGAATCTGCTTGCCGATTTGCATTTGGCTACCTCCTACTCAATCGTCGCAGAAAAATCAGCATTTCGCGAGCAAACGTGTGTGACAATGGCGCTAAAGCCTTTTGACACCGTAACTTAAGCCGCGGAGAGAATGCCGAAGATCACCGTCAACACCGTGCTCACGATCGTCGCATAATCCATCAGGCAAGTGCCGACGCGCTCGGCGATGACGTTCGCCTCATCTGGATAGCGGGCGAGGCGAGGCGTAGTTGGGCATAGTCGCGGCCCTTGAATAGGATGAAAATGCTGAATAGTAGCTGGCCGATGACCAAGGTCACCGCCAAGCGGCCGTCGATGCCAGCGTTCATCAAGCGATTATTGAGCACGGTCAGAAAGCTCGTGAACAACGACCCCGCGATAAACAGCGGCGTGATCTGGTTGGCCGCGTTAAGGTGGGCTTGGACGACACGGTCGCCTTTGATGAAGTCGTCGAGGGACAAGGCGAAGAGATCACTCAGCGCAATCAAACTATAGATGTCCGGCAGGCTTTTACCGTTCTCCCAGTTCGAGATTGTCTGCCGGCTGACGTGTAATTGTTCGGCCAAGTGTTCTTGACTCAAGTGGGCCTGCTTGCGGTGTTGGCGTATCGTTGTGGCTAAATTCATATATCAATCCTCCACTATCAGCGTACCAGAAAGTCATGCTGACGACTGTCGAAAGTGTTTGACAATCGCTGTGGATGGAAAGTATTTCCCGGGAAATGCTTGGGCTGGTTGCGTGCATGCGGCCGCTGGTTGCTGGTAAGATGAAACCAGATTCCTTAGGGTAATGATGGAGGCGCAAAGAATAACGATAGGCGAACAACTGACGATGGCGCGCAAGGCGCGCGGGTTGACTCAGCAACAAGTCGCAACTAAGATTCACGTGACTCGGCAGACCATTTCCAGCTGGGAGGTCGGCCGCAGTTATCCGGATATGGCCAGCGTGCTCGCATTAGGCGACTTCTTCGCGCTTTCTCTGGATCAATTACTCTAAGGAGATGCGGGAATCATGACTGATGCCAAAATCAAAGAACAAGAGCGCCAAAGCGCGCGGATCATGTCCTGGGCGGCCGCAGGGGTCAATCTGGCGCTGCTTGCGCTTGAGATGATGCAACTGGGCCACGTCGCGGGGATGCGCTTAGGAATCGGGGCGAATATCCTGCTGACGGTGGTCATCACCTTGAATCTGGTCGTGACGCTGTACGCGACGAAGCGGTATGCGGCCATTCGCGGCAAGACCGACGCGCAACGGCAACACCACGCGTTGGGCTGGATCGCAGGCGGCTTGCTTGCAGCCGGCGTGCTTGCACTGGCGCTCACGGGCTGGAGTTGGTGGCTAGTTGGCGGGGTGTGTGGCGGCGTGGTGGGATTTTTGATCGTCTGGCTGGTTTGGATACGCTGAGGCTTATTTGGTGGCGCAATTTCCTGGGAAAGATTCCGGGCATAAGTGTCGCGAATCGTTGGTGGTGTGTGCGCCGCTGAATGCGTACACTAGGGGCTAAGGAGGCGATATTATGTATTTAGGACAAGGAATCGCGGCGGCGCGCCGCAAGCAGGGATTATCCCAGGAGGCGGTGGCCGCACACCTAGGCGTGAGCCGCCAGACGATTTCAAAATGGGAAACTGGCGAGACGCTGCCAGACATTTTCCAGGCCAAGAAGCTCGCCACGCTGTATGCGCTCAGCCTTGACGAGCTCGTCAGCTTCGATGCCGACGTGGCGGAGATCGAACACGCGGTCATGCACACAACTGAGGCAGTCAACCAGAAGGTGGATTGGACCACGATGTGGGCCAAGAAGTACCCGGTGTTGGCGCGCTACCAAGAAGAAGTCGACACGGCACCTTACGCGCACGCGCTGGAGGATCAGCTGACGACGCTGCAACAGACGTACGGCTACAGTCGCCAAGACGCGCTGTTGGTACTCAAGGACATCTTGGGCAAGTTGCTGTAGGGTGACATGACAAAAATGTTCGTTGTGTCCATGCGAGCGAGCGCGTATATTAAAGCTAAAACCGCTATCGCACAGACAAGGGGGCACGGGATGAAAGTTTACAGCACGGGTTTGATTTACGTCAGCGTCTGGGCCATTGCCTTTGCCGTGGCGATCTGGCTGATTCCCACCGCGCAGTTCCACATGGTTTTAAATCTGCGCGGCGGGCGGGTGGCCAATCCGGGCAAGTGGCTGATCGTCTTGCCGATACTCTTCGTCGGCTTGAACGGCTGGTCGTGGCGGGCATTGCGGCAGCACCCCAAGGCCAAGCCGACTTGGCGCGATGACTGGGGGTTGCTCGCCGTCGAGCTGGTGCTGATGGCTTGGTTCACGTTCGAGCAGCTCGTGAGTCATTGAGGGTAAGCCGATGAAAATTTTGCAAATCGTGGTGTTTGTCGTGGTTGGCTGGACCTTGCTTTGCCTCTTGCTGGCGGGGCTTCGCTTCTGTTGGCGCCGTATACGGCACCGGGAGCCCGTTGACTTCTGGAAAGATTTTTGGTGGTTGTGGTTGGAGATGTTGAATCCGCTGAATTGGTTGTGAGGAGGATTGTATGAAGAAGCGACATTTCTCGGGTTGGGCGCTGTTTTGGGGCATCCTCGCCATCTTTTGTTTTGGACGCCTTGGCTTTGAATTACTGGGGGTCTATCGCGACACCACGCGGCCGGCGCAACTCGCCTTGCCTTTGGCCTGGCTCATCATCTCTGTTGGGAGTTGTGCGTGGCAGCTGAATAAGGACGAAAGGCGCTGAGCACAAAAAAAGCCGGCGTATACGCGTCGACCAAGGAAACGCTATTGTTGGGCGCCGATTTGGGTGGCCTGCTGGAGCCACGCCTCGCGCTTGGCCGTAGAGCTGTTTTTGACCATGTTACAGCTCAGCCAGCGCACGTGTTTGAGTCCCATCTTCTTGAGCGTCCCGCGGATCAAGGCGCGCTGGATCGCGTCGCCGAACACCCAGCGATACAGCGCTTTGGGCGTGTTCATGGTGGTGATGATCGTCGTCGAGCGCAGGTGTGGCAACAGGTTGCGCATGCCGTTGCCGCCGGCCGTGTAGGCGAAGGTCTCACCAGGGAAGATGACCTTGTCGATGAAGGCTTTCATCATCGCCGGCATCAGCTCCCACCAGATGGGGAAAATCAAGACGAGATGGTCGGCGGCTTGCATGCGGGCGATGTAGGCGCGCGCTTGTTTGGATTGAGCCTCGTGTTTGAGGAAGCCGACCAAGTCGGCGCTGTGCATCACAGGGTCAAAATGATTGGCTTCTAAGTCGATCACATCGACGCGGTTGCCGCTGGCTTCCGCGCCTTTTTGCGTAGCGGCCATCAAGGCGTGGCAGAAACTGCCGGAATAAGGATGGCAAGTGACAATTAGGGTTTGTGGCATAATGTTGGCCTCCAATAGATGATGAGGTCAGTATACTGGTGGGCCGCGGGCCGCGCCTTAACAATTGTTAAGTTGGCCGCGCTTGCGAATCCGCGACAAGGACACCGGCGTGATGCCCAAGTATGAGGCGAGCTCGTATTGAGGCACCCGTTCGATCAGCTCGGGGTCGTCCTGCAAGAGGCGCCGGTAGCGCTGTTCGAGGGAGAGTTCGATGCGATTCAAGAAGTAGCGGGTGTAATCGATGAACCGTTGGCAGATGTGGTTGGTGAAGGCGGCCATCAGCTCAGGCTCTGCCTGCAGCCTCTGGCGGAGGCGGGTACCGTCGACGATCAAGACGGTGGTCGGTTCGATGGCTGTGATGGCAAAGATGCTGGGTTGTTGCAGATAGAAGCTTTCGAATGACGCGACGGCTTGGCGCTCGAAGAAGAATTGTACCGTGATGTCGCGGCCGTCGTCGTTGCGCCACAGGCGAACACTGCCTTGTTCTAGGTAGAAGAGTGCTTGGGCCTGGTCGCCTTCGCGCAGTAGATCTTCGCCGCTGGCGTAATGGCGGCGATGGCCGAGCGTGCTGAGTGCGGCATAATAATCGCTGATTGGCATGAGGCGCCTCCTTTCGGTAGTTATTATACGCATCTCAGCTCGGCTTTGCGAAAAAGCGGCGGTTTCGCTTGCGGATCGCCGCATTTGCGCATAAAGTGAGCGGTGAATGAACTTTTAGGGGAGGGGCATATGCATAAGTTTTTGACGCGGTGGTTTTCTGGTGAAGGGATGGACTACCGGTTCGTGTTCGCGCTGGTGGGGCCGGTGGTCGCCGATCAGTTTTTCTTGGTGAGCTTTAACTTCTTGAACACCGCCATGATCGCCAACTCCGGTCAAGCCGCGATCTCGGCGGTGAATCTGGTCGGGTCGATCAACGTGTTGTTGATTCAGGTCTTCGTCGCCGTCGGGCTAGGTGGCACGGTGTTGATCGCGCAGTATTTCGGCAACCGCGAGTTCCACATGCTAGGCCGCGTCGTCAACGGCACGGTGTTTGGTACGGTGGTGACGGGCGTCGTGCTCGGTGCCATTTTCGCCGGGTTACATACGCCGATCTTGAAGCTACTGTTTGGCGCTGCGGCGCCGGCGGTGATGGCCAACGCCAAGCTGTATATGCTCGGGGTCTTGGCGAGTTATCCGTTCGAGGCGGTCGTGGAAGGCACGAACGGTTGCCTGCGCGGCATCGGTCGCACCAAAAACTCGCTGATTCTATCATCGACGATGAACGGGCTGTACCTCGGCTTCAACCTGATTTTCATCACGCTGTTGCACCTCGGGGTGGTGGGGATGATCATCTCCTTGAACTTGTCGCGCTGGTTGGCGGCGGGCTTTGCGGTGTGGATGCTGGCGAGTCATCGCGATTTGTTCCAACTACGGATGGCGACGATGCGGCGGATCGATTGGCGGATGATCCGCAAGGTCTTGCAAGTTGCGGTGCCTTTTGCCTCCGAATCCGTCTTCTTCCAAGGCGGCAAGATCATCATTCAGATGATGATCGTTGGCCTCGGCACCAGCGTCATCGTCACCAATGCGATCGCGACGTCCTGGGTGCAGCTGTCCGAAATCATCCCTGCGGCCTTGCAGACGGCGCTGGTGCCGATCGTTGGCCAGTGCATCGGCCGGCGCAACATCAAAGACGCCCGCAAGCTGACTAAGTCGTTCTTGGGTCTCGGCACAGTGGCGTTCGTCATCGTCGATGGGATCTTATTTTTCAGTTTCAACCGCGGTATCATGCTGTTTAGCCCGACAAAAGCGATCATCCCCGATATCTTCCACATCTACCTGATTTTCGCGGTGATGCACATCTTAGTCTGGAGCTTCAGCTTCGTGCTTCCCTCGGCGCTGCGGGCGGCCGGCGATGGCAAATTCACCACGATCGTCAGCCTGATTTCGATGTGGTCGTTCCGCGTTGTCGGCGGCTACATCTTCGGAATTCGCTTCGGCTACGGCCTGATCGGCATCACAGTCGTCATGACGATCGAATGGGCGTTGCGCGGTGCCATCTTCACCTGGCGCTTCCACGGCGT
>CAKQZO010000021.1 GCA_934293835.1 uncultured Lacticaseibacillus sp.
CTCTTTAGCTGTCCGTGGCTACTGGTCAATCTGTTCGTCAAGTTCAGTCTGCCGACAAGCTGGTTGTACGCACTGGTGGCGCTAGTGCTGTTTCCGAATGCCATTGCGACGCTGCGTGGCATTACTCGCGTCTATCAAGGCGAACACCACACCCTCAAGGAGAGCTTAGTCAACATCTGGCAAACTTGGCGGCAACAAGACCGCAGCCGTTGGGGGCTCCATGCGGTAGTCGTGCTGATCGTGATGCTTTTCTGTGGCGAGTTCACCCTCGTCATGCATCAGGTGGCGTTGCGGTTTATGATCGTGCCGTTCTTGATCGTGGGTGCGTTCTTGTTGGCTGCGGTATGGCATTATCTGCTCATCGCCGCAGTTGATACCGAGCACAAGGCGCCACAACAGATGTTGCAGGCTATCTACCTCAGCTGGCGGAACCTCTTCTTGGCGGTGATTCTCGGTCTGGGAGTCGCGTTGTGGTTGTCCGTCGGCTATCAGGCACCGTCGTTGAACGTTTTGGCGGTGAACGTCATCATTTTTTGGATCGGCTATAAGCTTTGTTATAAGTCCGTCGGCCGCGTCGTGACCGCGGTGGATGAGGAGGTTAACTAATGGCAGATTTTACGATTACAGGGTTTGCCGATGAAATCGGGCCCGATTTGGCAGAACAGATTCGTGGCCTGCACAACAACGGGATTACCCATATCGAAATTCGCGGGATTGCTGACAAGAATGTCAGCGAGTTCACCTTGGAAGAGGCGCAGGCCTATCAAAAACAGCTCGCGCAGGCAGGTATCAAAGTGTCGAGCATCGGATCGCCGCTTGGCAAAATCAAGATCACCGATGAGTTTGCGCCACAGCTTGATTTGTTCAAGCACGTCTTGGCGATCGCCGAAGTCTTTCAAGCCCCATATGTGAGGTGCTTCAGCTTCTTCATGGCCGACGCTGATGCTGAGCGTTACCAGCCTGAGGTGATTCGCCGCTGGCAGGCATTCATGCAGGCAGCTTCGGCGTATCCGCAAATCACGTTGTTGCATGAGAATGAAAAAGGCATCTTTGGTGATACGCCAGAGCGGTGCTTGGCGCTGTTGCAGGCGATTGACTCACCGCAGCTGAAAGCGGCCTTTGATCCCGCGAATTTCGTTCAGTGCGGAGTCGAGGTCTATCCTCACGCCTTTGAGTTGCTGGCGCCTTATATCGCGTATATCCATATTAAAGACGCGCAGTATCGCGACCGGGCGGTGACGCCTGCCGGCTATGGCGACGGTAAGGTCAAGGCAGTGTTGGAACGCTTGATTGCCGATGACTACCACGGCTTCTTGTCGTTGGAGCCGCACCTGAGTGAATTCAGCGGGTTTGCTCAACTGGAACAAGATGGCGTTTCGATTGCGCCTAACGAAATCGCTGGAGCACAGGCTTTCACCGTGGCCAGCAACGCGCTTAAGGCGATTCTAGTCGATCAGTGTCATCAAGATTGGAAGTGAAGATCGTGGCAGAGTTAAGAATTGCAATCATTGGCGTGGGGAATATCGGTAACCTGCACGCGGGGTATCTATCCAAGCATCAGATCAAGCATGCCCGCCTGGTCGCGTTTTGCGACACGAATCCAGATAAGTTGGCTTTGGCCAAGAAGCGTTATGGCAATGATTATCGCTTCTATGACCAAGATACGGCGGTGATGAATGATCCCGATGTTGATGCGGTGATCATCTCAACGCCTCACTATGCGCATCCAGAACTCGCGATTCAGGCGCTGAACGCGGGTAAGCATGTGCTCAGTGAGAAGCCAGCAGGCGTGTTCACTAAGAAAGTCCGAGAAGCCATCACGGTTTCTGAGGCCCATCCAGAGCTGACCTATGCGTTGATGTACAATCAGCGCATGAATCCGGTTTACCAAAAGGCCAAGGACCTGGTCGCCTCAGGAGAAGTCGGCGAGTTACGGCGGACCAACTGGATTATTACGAACTGGTATCGCTCGCAAAGCTACTATAATTCAGGCGGTTGGCGCGCGACGTGGGCCGGTGAAGGTGGCGGGGTGTTGCTGAATCAAGACCCGCATCAGCTCGACTTGTGGCAATGGATCTGCGGGATGCCATCGCGGCTGATCGGCTTTGCGTATGCAGGCAAGCGTCGCGATGTCGAGGTGGAAACCGAAGTGACCGCCTACGCGGAATATGCCAATGGGGCGACTGGGGTGTTCGTCACGACAACGACAGAGACGCCAGGGACGAACCGCTTCGAGATCGTCGGTTCCAAGGGTAAAATCGTGATCGAGGATTCACAGCTGAAGTTCTGGCAAAACCGAGTGGATGAACGTGACTGGAACGCGACTTATACCGGTGGTTTTGGCGAACCCGAGACATGGCAGATCGATATCCCCGTCGTCTTCGATGGAGACACGGGCCATCCGAAGATCGTTCAGAACTTCGTCAATCACATTTTGTTTGACGAGACGTTGCTCAGCCCAGCGAGTGATGGGATCTACGGGTTGTCGATCTCAAACGCAATCTATCTGTCCAGCTGGCAACAACGGTGGGTTGACTTTCCAATCGACGAAGAAGCCTTTTTGGTTGAGCTACAAAAACGTATCAAGACCTCGAAGCAAAAAGACGTGGCCGATCAGGTGTTGGATACCGATAACACGTATTGAATGAACGGCTGACACCGTGATTGGGTGAACGAAGGTTGTGAGTAGATGATTAATTTCGGAATCATTGGTTGTGGGAACATTGCTGCCGTACATGCGGCGGCAATCACCGCGTTGGCAGATGCGCAGCTTGTCGCGTGCTGTGATCGTGATGAAGTCAAAGGCCGAGCCTATGCCCGAGCCCATCATTGTCGCTACTATGCAGACGCCCAAGCGCTCATTGACGACCCGGCAGTTCGGGTGGTGACGATCGCGACCCCGCATTATCTGCATGCACCGATGAGCATTGCGGCGCTGCGTGCAGGCAAAGACGTTGTCTGTGAAAAGCCCATGGCGACGACGGCCGCGGATGCCATGGCCGTGATCGCCGCGACCAAGATTAGCCCCGGAACATATACGGTGGTTTATCAAAACCGCTTCAACCCAGTGAATGTGCTGTTGAAGCAAAAGCTGCGTGACCATGAATTCGGCGAGCTGTTGGGTGTTAAGGCGGAGATGACTTGGCATCGAGATCCGGCTTATTATACGCAGACCGATTGGAAGGGAACCTGGCAGTATGAAGGTGGCGGTTGCCTAATCAATCAGGCGATTCATACGCTGGATGAGATTTATTGGTTGGCGGGGATGCCTAACAAAATTAAAGGCAAGATCATGACCACGATGTTAGATCAGGTAATCGAGGTCGAAGATGCGGCGATGGCGACGGCAACCCTGGCAGACGATGTCCCGATTGTGCTGTTTGCGTCTAATAACTACGTCGATGATCCAGATCCAACCGTCACCCTGAGCTTCGCTAAGGCAACGGTGTGTGTGAGTGGTGACACCTTATGGGTAGATGGACGAGTCCGGGCTAGTGAGTCCGAAGATGCAGACGGGTTTGTCGGCAAGCGTTATTGGGGTCGAGGACACCAACGCTTGCTTGCCGCAGTTGTCAATCGCATCACACACAAGGCCGATCCGTTGATCGATCATCTAGCCGGAGCGGATGGATTGGCCTCATTGAGTATGGTTTTGGGAATCTATGCGTCGAATCTGAGCGGTCAGTGGGAGACGCTACCACAGTGTTGAGGTGAGAAGATGGTAAGAGAAGAATATCCCCGTCCGCAGTTCGTGCGCCCACAGTGGCAGAATTTGAATGGCGAGTGGGAGTTTGCATTTGACGATCAAGAACAAGGCTACGCGCAGGGATGGCACGCAGGACAAGGGACGTTACCGAAAACAATCGTGGTGCCTTTTGCCTATCAGACGAAGTTGAGCGGCATCGATGATCAGGAACCACACGATCATGTGTGGTATCGAAGGCGATTTGAACTTGCCAACGAAGATGGGCACCGCTATTTACTCCATTTTGGCGCGGTCGATTACGCAGCGACCGTGTATGTGAACGGTCACTGTGTCGGCCAACACGTTGGCGGAGAAACTGCCTTTTGCCTAGATGTGACGGCTGATCTGAATGTTGGCGAGAACCTCTTAGCCGTTCAAGTCGATGACCCGCATCAAGATGAGTCGATTCCACGGGGCAAGCAGACTTGGGAGGAGCAGTCAGCTGGAATCTGGTATACCAATACGACAGGAATCTGGCAGACAGTGTGGCTCGAAGCCGTTCCTGCGTGCTATCTTGCTGACTTGAAGGTGACACCTGAGTTTGACCAAGGCAGTGTTCGAATTCAGGCCGTGCTGAATCAAGCACAGGTGGGTGCAAAACTACAATATCGTATCGAATTTCAAGGAACGCTGGTTGCTGCTGGCGCGATAGAGACGACTGGGCGAGAGACAAGCTGGGCAGTCGATTTGTTCCAGCAGAAGATTTTTCGCACGAATTATCATCGTCCGGGCTGGTCCTGGACGCCGGAGCATCCCAACTTGTTTGATCTCACGCTGACAGTCGGTGACGATCGCGTCCAGAGTTATTTTGGAATGCGCAAGATCAGCGTTGAGAACGGGATGATCTATCTGAACAATCAACCGTATTATCAAAAGCTCGTGTTAGATCAAGGTTACTGGCCGGCTGGCCTGCTGACGGCACCTAGTGATCAGGCGCTCAAAGATGACATTGTGATGGCCAAAGAGATGGGGTTCAACGGTTGTCGCAAACACCAAAAGGTTGAAGATCCACGCTTCTTGTACTGGGCGGATCGACTAGGGTATTTGGTTTGGGGCGAGTGCGCCTCGGCACCGCTATATAACGCAGATGCCGTGCGTCGGGTCACCCATGAATGGGATGAAATTATTGCCCGCGACTATAATCATCCTTGCATCGTGACCTGGGTGCCGCTCAACGAAAGCTGGGGTGTGCCTCACATCCAGCGCGACCGGCAACAGCAGCATTTTTCACAATCGCTGTATCATTACTTGCACAGCCTAGATGAGACCCGGTTGGTGATTGGCAATGATGGTTGGAGTCAGGCCGAAACGGATATTTGTACCATCCATGATTACGCCCATGGCACGGAAGACGAACCGCTTGTCCAAGCGGCGTTCGCGACGACCCTGTACGACCGCGCCCACTTATTAGCCTACTCGCCGGCGGGGCGGCGGGTCTTTGCGGATGGGTTCGGCTGGCAAGGACAGCCGATCATGTTGACGGAATTTGGTGGGATCAGCTATCAAAGTGATCAAAGCCAGGGCTGGGGGTATACATCGGCAAGTTCCAAAGAACAATATCTGGCCGACTTTAGCCGTATCTTTGGGGCGCTGTATGCGTCTGAAATTCTGTGGGGATTTTGCTATACCCAGTTGACCGATGTTGAACAAGAAATTAACGGCCTGCTGACCTATGATCGCCAGCCGAAGCTGCCCTTAGCGGATATCAAGCACGTTTTAGCTGGTTACCATCCTGAATGTCTGGTTGATGTGCACGCATAAATATCGATCAAACGGGGATGTGGAAAGATACATCCCCATTAGCGTGCCTGACGCTTTAACGCCGTGGTATTCCAAAGGACGGTGCATCCGCCCCAATCCCCAAAAATCGCCAAGCCAGACTAACTGACTTGGCGATTTTTTTATGCGCGCTTGTCTTCGTTCAGCCGCATCTTCAACCAGATGGCGAGCAAGGCGAGACTGGCGATGATGGCGATCAACAAGATGATCAACCACGCCGGCAAGTTGCGCAGGTGGTGGGTCTCGGCCTTGGCCTCAGTGGTCTTGATGACCGCTTGGGAGATGTGTAGCGGCTTGCTGAAGTGCCAGTGACTCTGATTGTTGGGCAGGTGCGCGTCGACGATGACGTGGTAGTCGCCGGCCTTGATGTCCTTGGGCGTCAGGTTCAGCGCCATTGGCATGTGACTGTTCGGGGCGAGGCGCGCGGCCTTGACGGTGCGCTTGAGGGTGGCCTTGTGCTTGCCGTCTTTAACGAGCTTGGCGGTGATCGTCATCTTGGATTGAATGACCGGCAAGGGATTGGTGAGGTTGGCGATCACTTCCACGCCGCCGCTGGTGCTTTGCGCAGTGGCGCTAGGCATCATGAGGTCGGGGGTGAAGTGGGGAATCGCCTTGGTCGCCTGTAGCTGCACCGCGGTGACATAGGCGACTTCGCTTGATAGGCCGGCCGAAGCGTTGGTTTCGGGATCGAGGCAGGTGACGCTCACGCCGCCGAGGATGATGCCTGAGATCGGCTTGGCCGGGGTCTTATACGCCATCGTCACCGTCTGCACACTGCGCGGCGCAATCGAGACGGTTTTGGGCTTGGTGAAAAGGGTCTCGATATTGGCCTGGGATTTGGCTGGTACCTTCTTGCCGTGTTGGGTGTAGTCGATCTCACCGTTGGCGTTGGTGGTCGCACGGTTGATTGCGACCTTGTAGCGGTGCGTGCCGTTGGTGTAGTTACTGATCTTCACCTTGATGTTGCCCGTCTGGTTGGGGCTCGCCAGCAGCTGAAAGAAGCTAGCATCAGGATCGATCTGCGCAGCGGCGCGCAGGTTCTCAACCCCGAATCCCGGCGAAGCGGCGTGCGTGGGCTGAGCGGGAAACCCCAGCCAAACCAAGATGAGCGCCAGGAATAAGCATGCGAATTTTTTCATGTGAAAGCAGACCTCCGAATGGTGTTGCCATAAGCCTATTTTACCAGCTTTGGTGGGTGAGTACACATTAGGCATGGTTGGGTTTATAAAACGGACGATTGTTATTTTATGCTGCTTTAGCGCATGAATTAATGCGTGGAACGTTATTCATTGAACTAGATGCGATCCAAATCAGATTCAACAAACGATATTTATCAAAAATCGACCTAATTTAAGATTGATAACAATTTATTGATATTCGTGATAATGAATATTCGGAGAACCACCCAGTAGTTGCCGATAATTTAGACGATAATGGTATATACTTTTATTTTTCGCAAACTTTTTTACTAAATATGCGCGGGATACCTGCCCGAAAATCGGTATGATGAAATCAAAATTATGTCCATATCGGAGATAGAAGGGTTAGGGGATACCATGATCAACAACGTGCAACATCCAAAGCATTCAGAACATCGTCGCTGGTTGCGGCTGGCCTATGCCTTCGCGACGATCGTGACGATATTCGCCCAGATGAGCGGGGCGGCGCCCATCCTCTTGACCGATGCGGCGACGAGCACCGATCAAAACGGTGCTGTGCTGGCCGATCAAAACGGGTACAGCGCCGGTGATACGGCGGTTGTCACCGTGACTGCACCGAGCGATGATTTCGTCACCTTGGTTTTTGACAGCACGAAGCTCAGCTATGACCAAAAAGCGACGGTCGCTCACCTCACGGGTGTAGACGGCAGTGTGTCGATCAACAGCAAGGGTTCGCTGTATATTATGCCAGTACAGAAAGGGTCTAAGCTCAACCTCTACTTCAAGGTCAACAGCGCCCTCACCAGCGGCGCCATGATGACCCTGCACACCGGCCGCAATACCCAAGGCACCTTGGTCGGGGGCGCGACCCTGAAGGCGCCTGGGGCGATGGCTGCGCAGCAGGTGGCCAGCACTTACAAGGCACCTGACGCAACGCCTGAAAAGGTTGATTCAACGACGACTGCCGATACCGACGACGGGGCGACGATCAAGCTGGAGACTTCCGGTTTGACGCCGACTAAGGACAGTAGTGGAAATATCAGCAGCTACGGTGTGAAGCTGAAGGTCAACGGGTCCAATGCCTTGTCTGGCGAGATGGTTAATCAGCCAATCGATAAGCTAGGCACAATGCCGAAAATTGCCAAGGGCACCCAGTTCAAGATCTCTTGGAAAGCTGGCGGGGTCACCCCGATACAGACTGATTTCGAAAATGAGATGAACGCCGAGGGCTTCTACTTCGATTGGAGCAATATTTCGAACGAAGAAGTTACCGTCACGGCTGGCAAGGATATTCCCGCCGGCTGGACGATGACGATGGCGTTTGCGATCACCGGCGACACTAGCGGCGTTTCCTTTGGGGGGACGGATGAAGGTGGCCACCAGATCAAAGACGTCGATGCGCCAACCAGCGACGATCAACCCAAGGACCCGGCTGACGAGCCCAAGGAAGACCCAGTAGACGATCCTCAAGAAGAGTCGGCAGACACCTCGACAACTGATGTGGATGCCAGCGAACTGACTCTCAGCCTGCTCGCCAAGAATCCTTTTGCCATCGGTGCTAGCGTGCCGATGCTGTTGTCGGCGGACCTCAGTGACTATCCGAACACCTATCGCGATATCCAGGTGGGCATCGCCTCTGATGCACTCGGCGATAACCTCACCTTCGATCCGGAAGCCACGCAGCAGCAGGCTGAAAGCATGGGCTTGAAGGCCAAGGAAACGACCAAGGCCGATGACTATACCGCCTATGAATACACCGATGGCAAGCGGACGTATCGCGTCTGGGAGTTTGCCGACGACAGCCTGCGCATCGAGTGGGATAAAAGCGCTTCTGGCGTGCAACCCATCCCCTTGACCTTCAAGGCAGCCCGCGCGACCGCAGACAGCGGCGTGAAGCTGACCCCAGAGTATCTCGGTAGCATGAAGGCGGGCGACACGCCGGCCAAGCTGGCCACTGGTAATGGCACCAGTGTCATCGTGTCTAAGCCTGACGGATTTGAAGGGGCGGACTATCATTTTGACATGCGCTCGATCACCAAAGACAACCCGAGCACCCATGATATCTACCATCTGGCGGATATCCCGCTGTTTTATCTGACTGATCCGGATGACGCTGACCTGTACGCCTTCGTACAAAATTACAACGCTGGGACCCAATTCCTCTCGGGCTCTAGCGGCTTGCGTGCGATCACCCAATACCGCAAGGCGGTGTTAGATAAGAAGACGTATCCGTTCGAAGGCGATGGTGACTTCGGCGGGGCGGCTTCGACCGGCGATGAGCGCGGCGGCCAGTTCGAAGATTTCGCCAAGATCAATGCTGACGGGACGCAAGACGACAACACTTTGGTCGGGTTGCAGGCGAACAAGACCTACACCTTGCAACCAATCCATGCGGTGGCCGGCACGACCGATCGCTTCTATCGCCCGCAGACGGAATGGTTTGCGGCCCATTACTACATGCCAGACGGCCTGCCGAAGTTCAAGCTGTCAGACACCGGCACGATTCAGTTGCAAGGCGATAGCGATGGCAAGGCCAAAAAAGGCCAGTGGACCGTTGCCGACAATGCCAAGACGATCGTCGCAAACGTCTACAAGATCAAATATGTTCAAGTCGTCGACGAAGCCGGCGACCCGGTCGATGGCGCCAAGATCGCGCTGACTAATCAAGATGGTGGCACGGCGATGCACGCGACGACCAGCACGTTGAAACAAAAGGACTTGCAAGGCAAAGACGCGACCTTCGCCGGCACCGGCGAACTCCTGCCGGAAGATTATCAAGAAACAAGCGCCGGCAACGGCCCGTTCTATTACGCCGACGGGACGCAGGCGCTGGCCAAGCTCAGCCTGCCAGATGGCTACACCGATCTCGGGGCGGCTTTTGACCTGGACCTAGACGCGACCAGCGACCAGCTGAAGGTGACCAACGCGCAACACGCCGAGGTGTCTGATGACGGGCAGACGCTGGTTGTGACGGTCCACAAAGACACGAAGGCCGACACCGAAATCAACTTCGCCAAGGTCGATCAAGACGTCCCGAGCAAGACCTTAGGCGGGGCGAGCCTGCAGGTGGAAGAAGTCGACGGGGCGGCTGATGCGCTCAAGACGCAGACCATTACCACCGCTGATGCCGACGGGAAGGCCCAGCTGACGGTTGATGCGACCAGCACGACCACCAAGCGCATTTTCCACATCACCGAAACCAAGGCGCCGGCCGGCTACGATATCGGCAGTGCGGCGGGTTATTATGCGGTGTGGGCCAAGGGGACCGGCTTCACGGCCGTCGGTGAGGCCAAAGACGCTGCGACGACCACTAGCGCCGATAAGCTCGCCAGCGTCGATGATGGCACCTTGACGCTTCAAGACCCGCCGACCTATCCACAAGGCGGGCAAGATTCTGGCGTGAAGCTTCAATATGTCGATGCGGCCGAGTTCTTGAAGGCCGGCAGCGGCACCAAGATCGCCGGGTCCCAACTCCCAGTGTTGCAAGAAAACAAGGTCTATGCCGGCAGCGGCATGGCCGAGTTCAGCGGTTTAGGCGGGGTGGTTTACAATCCGGCCACCGACCCGAGCACGCTGATGAAGGCCGATTCCGGGTTGGCTAGCGGCACGCTGGCCAACGATGGCAGCATGGCGACCAGTGCCGAAAAGTCTGACGCTGATGGGTACGGGAACTTCCAAAGCCTCTGGCATCAAACAGGGGTCATTCACGGCTGGGAAGGCCTGGCCCATGACACCAACGGCTGGATTCTGAACAACGCGATCGTCTCCGGCACGATTCCGAGCACACCTGAGATCGGCTATCAACTGCTGACCCCGGCTCAGCGCCAGCGGGCGACTGCAAGTGGCGCGAGTGGGTATTATAACCTTGGGGGAACGCTGACGATCGCCAACGATGGTAAGACGGTGACCGCCAAGAACGACCCGGCCAACAAGCTCAATGCCGGCGACCGGGATAATTCGGTCCAGGTGATCGGCAAGACCGTTCAAGTCGAGCTCTACAAGGTCAAGCACGTCTCGGTTGTCGATACCAACGGCCAGCCGGTGCAAGGCGCCGTGATCAAGTTCACGAACATGACCGCAACGACCGATACGACCGGTGTAGGGGAGTTGCTGCCCAACGACAGTGATCACCAGCCGGTGACCTCCGGCGCAAACTTCGTTTTCCCAGACGGGACGCAAAAGCTCGTCTCGGCCACCGACACGGCCGGCGCGGCGCTTAACGCCACCGTCTCGGGTTTCGGCTTCCAGATGGGCACCGGCGGTAGCGACCAGCTCGCCCAAGTCGGTAGCGCCCAGGACGTGGCGATTATCGACTCAGGGCAGACGGTGCAGATCAAGGTCAAGGCGCCGGTCACGGTCAAGATTCACAAGCAAGACCTGGTCAACCCGAAGACTGCCGTGCCTGGGGTCACCTTCAAGGTCTGGGCGGCCAACCAAGACGTTGCCACCGCGGTCACGACCGCGGCGACCGACGCCAACGGGGACACCACCGCAACTTTGGCCACCGCTTCGACCAACGGTAACTACTACATTGAAGAGGCGAGCTTGCCTGATGGCAGTGGCTATCAAAAAGATGACAAGCAACACCTGTTTTCTTGGACGCCAGCTTCCGGCGTGACCAGCGTCGGTGAAGGGGAAACCCGCATCGCTGTTGGTGATGCCGGCGCCTTGACCTTCAGTGACCTGAAGCAAGGCGGTGGCGGGGTCGGCGACAACGGCACCAACGGCGGCCAGCTGACGATCAAGAAGGTCGATCTCAACGACAAGACGGCAACGGTGCCTGATGGGGCGACCTTCTCCGTCACGCAGAAGGCTGGCGAAGGCAGTGTCGCCAACGAGACGGCGACGACCAAGAATGGCGCCGCGACCTTCGACCTGGGGAACGCGACTGCTGGCGAGCGCGTCTTCTTGATTAAAGAGACGACCAACCCGACCGGCTACCAGCCGAACACCACCGCGTATCGGCTGCGGATCTTGCCAGACGGGCAGATGTTCTTAGGCGCCGGCGATGCGTTGGCCAACAATATCATCGATGACCACACCCAAGACAACGTGATTACCTTAGCTGGCCACACCTTGCAGTTCGGCGATGAGAAGGTCGCTGCCAATAACGGCGGCATGTTGTCGTTGGCCAAGCTCGATGCGACCAACGCGGCGATGACCCCGCCAGACGGGGCCGAGTTCACGTTGGAAGAAGTGCTCGATCAAGCCGATGTTGATGCCGGCGTGACTAAGGCCGTTTTAGATGAAAAGACGGTTGGCGGCAAGCTCAGCTTCGACCTAGGTACCGCGACGAGCAAGACCCGGTATTTCAACCTGGTCGAACGCAGTGCGCCGCTAGGTTATGTGTGGAATACCAAGGTCTATGCCGTTCAGATCACAGCCGATGGCGTGGTCAGCGTCGGCATCGGGCCAGTCACGAATGCCAACGCGACGACGGTGGCCACAACCAAGACCACCACGGACAAGGTGTTGACGGTTGCAACAGGCGACAAGGGCCTATTGTTCGCCGATGATGAGATCACCACGCAGAAGAATGGGTCGTTGACTCTGACCAAGACCGATTTCACCGATCGCACCAAAGGCCTATCTGGTGCGGGGTTCTACTTCATGGAGACGGTCAACGGCCGGATCTATGCCTATGGGAGTGGCGCCGATGGTGAAGGCGCACTGGTGTCTGATGCCGCCGGGGCGATCACCGTCAATCTCGGCGCCCCGACCAACCAGAAGCGCACCATCGTCATCGGCGAAGACCCGAAGCAGGTACCAAGCGGCTACACGGCTAACACCAAGTCGTATCGCATCATCATCGACGCGCAAGGCAACTACACCGTCAGCGCCGAGACGGCTACCGGCTATGAAACCCCAGCGGCGCAAACGGCCGATGGCGTGTTGCAGGTGCAAGCTAACGCGGTGACGTTCGGGGATAAGCAAGTCGCGAACTTTGAGATGAAAAAAACCGAGCTGAGTGACCCGACCCAAGGCGTCAGCGGCAAGGCGACGTTCTCGATTCAGCGCATCGACCCGCAGACGAACCAGACGACCGGCGACCCGATCACCGTCACGACGACCGACGGCCAGATCGCCACGGCCGCGTTGACCGATGGCAAGTATGTCATCACCGAAACCGCCGCACCGGCTGGCTACGTCAAAGAGGCCGACCCGCTGTACTTCCAGTGGCAAGCTGATCAAGGCGTGGTCGCAGTCGGCGGGGTGGGGATGTCAGCCAGCACGCTGACGGCCAAGACCGCCAAAGACGGCAAGGACCAACAAGTCTTGCAGATCGACAAAGGCGTCTTGAACTTCAGCGATGCCAAGGCGGCCACGAGTGACACGGCGATCAACCTGAAGAAGGTGGCCAAGACCTCGAAGCAGCCTTTGGCCGGCGCGACCTTCTCCTTCCAAGAGATCGTCAATAACGTTGCCCAAAAGGCGACGACCGTCACTTCCGATGCCGACGGGAAGGTGGCTTACACGCCGAGTGCTGGCAGTGGACTGCGCATTTTCCGCATCATCGAAACCACCGCGCCGGCTGGCTACTTACAGGCCAGCGATCAATATTATGTGCAGTGGGACAAAGGTAAGATCTTAGCATACGGGAAGTCGGCCGCAGACACCAAAGTCCATCCGGCGGGCTATCTGAATGCGGATCTGGATGCGACCTCAGGCGTGCTGACGGTGCAAGATGCCGAACAAACCGCGACAATCAACACGCAACTCGTGGGCGTCGATACGAGTGACCCCTACGATCCTCAAGGCGGGGTGGCCGTGACGCTGAGCAACCCGACGACAGAAGGCGCCGGCAGTCCACTGACCTTAACCACCGATGCAAGCGGCAACGCCGTGGTATCGGCGAAGCAGGTGGCTGCGGTACTGGGCCTAACGCCTGCGCAAATGACGGGTAGCGTCGATGTCCGCGTGACCGTCTCTAATGGTGACGGGAAGTACACCGCGCCACTCGCGCGGATCGTCCGCTTCACCTTCGCCGGCGGGAAGCTAGCGTCAGGGTTTGATGTTTACCACAGCGGGACTGATGCGTTGAAACAAGACGATCACATGTACTGGGATCGCACCAACGAAGACGTCACGCCAGGGGATCTGGGTATCGTGTTGCAACGTGACACCCTCAGCGCCCGCGCCATGACCGACACAGGTGTCGATGAAGGCGTGGTTGCCAACGCCCAATTCACCGTGACCTTCGTTCTCAAGGATGGGACGCAATACACCTCCCCGGCGGTGACAACCCCTGCCAGTGGCACGATCATCTTGCCTGACCCGAACACCTTATTGGGCAAGACCGATGTGATGCCGATCAATCAAGAAGTCACGGTTGTTGTGCGCGAAATCGCGACCGTTTCAGGGTACACACCGATCAAGACGGAGACGACGATGAAATACAGCAGTGGTACCGGTTATTATCGGCTAGATGCGCCACAGCCGGTCGGGACGATCGGCACGGCGAGTTTCGAGATGGTCAACGGACTGTTGGCCAGCCGCGTAACCAAGTATTTCAACGGTGGCAGTGACATCACGTATTACCTGCTTAAGCAGATCAACGACTTGCACTTCAGTAACATGCCTGCCGGTGACGAGCTGAACCTGAACTTCGGGGTCCATGAGCTCGCCAGTGGGGATCAGGATATCGCCTTGAGCGATGCGGAGGACTTGTCGCCGTACAATGGGGAAACCAAGCCGACCACGACGCTGGCGACTGATGCCAGCAAGATCGGTATCGGGGTCACCCAACAAGGCCAGTATGCGACCGGCTGGCACGTCGATCTGGAAGCGGGACCAATGACCTCAGAAGACACCAGCGACACGCTTGAAGGCGCCAGCCTGAGTTTTGACAACGGGGTCGGCACCGTATCTGACGGCAGCACCGCCCAGCCGACCGCGCTGGTGGCTGGCGATCATCTGGAGGCCGCACTCGGCAGCAAGACAACGATGCTTCAAGCCGACGGCCAAACCGCCGGTGATTACCTGGCCACCTGGTCGCTCGACCAAGTGCACCTCCATGTCCCAGGCGGCCAAGGCTGGCCGGACACCCACTACCGCGCGAACATGACGTGGAACCTGGTGGTCGGCGAACCGTAACGGCACAACGCCTCAGCAGCGCCAACGCGTTTGCTGAGGCGTTTTTGTGTACTGCTGAAACCGCTTGTCACGCTACACCGGGAGGGATAGGATGAAGACGTTGAACAGGGGTTAAGGAGGACGCGAGATGAGAAGAATCTTTATGACGATGGCGGCGGTGGGGTTGGCCTGCGGGCTGGCCGCGTGTGGCAACAATCAGGCGAGTCAGGTACCAGCAAAGAAAGCCAGCACCCATCGCGCTAGCAAGACCAGCGACTTGCTCAGCACCAGCAAGACCAGCCACAACCAAGCCAGCAGTGCGGCTTCTGAAGCACCGCAATCGGCTAGCTCAAGCGCGCAGGTGGCCAGCGAAACGGCAAACACCAGCAGCGCAGTAGGGGTCGATGTCAAGAACCTGACCACGGCGCAGGTTAAGGATTGGGTGATGCGCAACATGGAGAAATACGCCGCGGATGCCTATGATTATGGGAGCGAAGACGAATTCGGCTGGCAATTTGGTAGTGACGATCAAGGCCAGTTGACGGTTTTTGTGACTGAGAATCACGCGTACATGAACGCGCACGGCGCCAACGGTGATCCGAACACTGCCCCGACAGTCGGAAGCTTCACCGTCACCAGCAATGGTGAGCTTGAAGCCCAAGGCGTCGGGATGGTTGGGATGCAGATCTGTGGTGGTCCCGGTTCCAAAATCATCGCCAGCAGCTTCGCCGACTAAAAAAGCGTTGCCGCCCGCAGTTTCTGAGGTGACAACGCTTTTTTGGTTGCGTGAATCAGAGCTTCTCGTGGGCGAGCGCCTGCTTTTCGGCCTTAGCCGCCTGCGCCTTTTCAAGCGCGACATCATGCAGATGGTAACGCTTGATCATCTTGACGATGAGCATGGAGAAGGCACCATAGACGATGACGCAGCCGAGCAGCACGCGCAGGAACAAGGCGGGGGAGATCGCCATCAGCGTTGGGGTGATCAAGGCGAACACCGCGGTGAAGGCCCGCACGACGCCCAGCGAGAAGCCGGTCATGCTGGCGCGCAAGTTGACGGGGTAGAACGATTGCGCCCAAATCTTGTAGATCGGCTCGCCGATCCAGATGTAGCCGAACATGTAGACCACATAGCAGACGGAGAAGGCGAACCAGTAAGTCGCCGAGAGCCCCGCAATCAGCATGGCCACGGCACCGAGGATGAGGCCGGTGAACATGATCGGGTAGCGGTACTTGGTATCGGAGACCTTCATGAAGATCAGGTTGGCGACGAAGCCCAAGAGGTTGCCGATCATGGCGACCAAGGTGGCGGTCGCCGCGGCCTGCTTGTCGACGATGACCAAGAAGTAGTTCAGAAACATACCAAAAGAGTTGGCGGGAATGTTCCAGAACAGGTAGAAGCCTGTCAGTAATAACAGTGGCACCAAGACGTGCTTGTCCTTGAAGACTTCGCCGAACTTCGGCTTGGCCTCGGCAACATTTTCCGTGCCTTCAGCGGCTTGCACGGCCGCCTGCTCGGCGTCTTCGATGTGGCGGAAGCGCTTGGAGAAGTTGCGGACGTACCAGTTGAGCAAGGCGACGACGGCGATCACGCCGAATAAGAAGCGCACGGCGCCGATGCCGGCCAGATTGGCGGTGAGATAGCCGATCAGCTGAGACAAAATGATGCCGACTGTCCAATACAGTTGCGTTGAGCTGATCGCCTTGCCGTAGTTGTCCTTGTCCATCCGCTCGGAGATGACGGCCAAGCTGGTCGGCAGATCGGCCCCAGACGCGATACCAGCGATGACCAAGCCGATGAACAGCAGCGTCACGTTGCTGGTGAAGGCGATCATCGCCGTGCCGATGGCGACAAATAAGATGTCGATGTTGAAGACGACCACCCGGCCGAGCTTGTCGGACAAGACGCCACCGCTCATCGCGCCGACAGCGACTGACAGCGTCAAGACGGTGTTGATCGAGCCAGTCACAAGCGGCGAAAAGGCGAAGAATTTCGTCCACAGCGGCAAGGCGACCCCACAGCTGACCAAAATCGCGGCGTCGAGGTAAGACGCAATGCCGGCGATGATCACCAGCACCTTTTGACCACGAGACATTCCGGAGACGGATTGTTCTTCCATGTTGATTCCTCCCATTGTTGATACAAATATCACAATTCAGCGAACTGATCGACGGGTCTGAATAACACTTGCCGTCCTGTGATCGCTGATAGGCATGCACTGTGCATACTCGCTTTTTGAATACGATTACATTTAATCGCTTACACAATTTGCATACAATGACAGATATCCAGATGACCGGAACAGATTAGTGGCGATCTGTGAAAGAGTGAACGAAAATAGATGCTGATAAGCAAACAAGGGTCTGTGACAAAAGTCACAGACCCGGTTTTTGTACCCGAATGTTCCGCTGATGTTACGTTCCAAAAGGCCGGTACTGAGCAGATAGCTACACCAGA
>CAKQZO010000022.1 GCA_934293835.1 uncultured Lacticaseibacillus sp.
CGCTGATAAGTGAGCGGATACTTCTTTAGGATAGTGAAGGTTGAGCTCATACCGATTAAGATCGCAGTGAATCTGTTTTGTTATGTAATTGACTGCACATACTTCAAAACTCAGTTCAGGTGTGTTGATCTGACGTAACAAGCGTACACGATGGAGCAGTTCTATATATTCAGCTTGTTGTGGAATGGTAATCTCAGTCAATGTACTATTATTACCTGGCTGTTGAAAAAAAGCGCTTAGTTTATCTAACACAGCGTGTATAAGTCGGGTTGCAAGATCGGTCTTGTCTTGATAGTGATGATAGAACGTTGTTTGGCCGATCATAGCTTCATCGACTATGCGTAGAATTGTAATGTTGGCATATGGCTCTTGTTCAAGTAATTTGAAGAACGCTTTTTCAATTGCTAAGTGCGTTTTAATTACTCGTAGATCTGTATTGTTGTTCACCAATTCCATCGATACCTCTAAAGCATTGATTTTGGATGCTCGCTACCAGTTATTTGAAACTAGTATGCGTACAGTTTAGCGCATAGGAGTATAAGAATGCCAATGTTTTATAGGCCAATAACTGTTATATGTACCATAAGGTCCATATAACAGTTATTGGCACACAAATAATTTGAATTTGATATTATACTTCAACTTAAGTAGAGACTGTGGCTTTTATGATCGTGTGTGTCTAAAAACTTGACTTAAATCCAGGCATCGATAGGTAGTTACGTTAGACGGGTTTCATATTTGTTAAGCGGGGTAGCACATTAATGAAACGAGTAGAGCAATATCGGAGACAAATCGCGACCGGAAGGCATCCATTATTGCGGACGATGCAATTGATTCTGGTAGGAGTATTGATGACGTTCTTGGCGGCGTCCACCCCAGCCAAGAAGACGACGGCCGACGATACAGTAAATGCTAGTGCGAGCTCGGCGAGCTCATTGATTTTGTCGCCGGAAGCGCGTGGTGAAGTATCAATGTCTGTCACCAGCTCATCGGGTGCTAAATACGAGACGCTAAATGGGACAAACGGTGGTGCAGCAACTGAGCCCGGTGCCAATGAGACGACATGGGACGCATGGAAGAAGACAACAAACACGTATATGATGTTCGCTTCTGGCGCCAAAATGCATGGGGTGGGGCTGACTGCGGTTGCTCCAAGTAGGGCTTGGCCTAACCAAGACGAGTCGTTTCAAGGCAATGACACTGACTATACCATCAGCTTAGATTACAGTAATGTCGGCTATTATAACTTCTCGACTTCTGGTCAGCCAGATTTGAAACCAGTAGGCGCGAAAATCACCATTACTGATATCAAATACGGGACTAATCCAAGTTGGGTCGGTCAGAATACGGTGCCGTACATCATCTTCTCGGATAACCTGTATTCTGGGGTGAAGTACGGTCGCATCAAGAGTATGAAAATCGGTATCAGCTTCTATGATGCCGATACGCAACAAGTCATTAATTTTGATGGTAGTAATGCAGTCTTCAGCTTTAACTCACTCAACTCGAATCAAGGTTCACAGCGTGACCCTGAAGGCTCTACCGAGTATGCAGGGACTGCTGCGGGGACAGCAAGTGGGAAGCTATCACCTAATTCCTTGCTCGAATATAGTGCAGCGGGTATAGGCGGTGCATCGTATACAGCAGGTACCTATTACGGACGTAGCAATGACTTTGACGATAATCTCGGTAGCAGTACTTTTGAGAATGCGACAGTCACGTTCCCACTGACTGGAACAACCAATACCTTTAGATTTGGTTCCGTTTTCGGGTCAGCGTGGAACGCCTTCTCTAGCTCGGCGAATTACCCAACTGGCCAATCGGCACCAAGTAAAACCGTCGAACCACTGAAACAGTATCAAGCAGGCGATACCTGGAATAACCCGACTGGCGCGACGGCAGAATTCGCGCAACGCTACGACAATGACCTCGACCGGTACAACGATGGTGCCGATTTATGGTCCTATCAGAATGCCCAGTCTGGCCATGACCCAGATAATGGGGACTTGAATGCCGGCATTCCGGCTAAAGCTGACCGGTATGTTGAGACGGGCAAGGAGTATTACTACTACATCAATCAGCCGACAATCGACTTGCAGACGCAAGGCCTGATCTTGCCAGACGGTTATGAAATCGACGATACGTTGCCAGAAGGCACTGAGGTTGAAAGCGTCGAGCTGTATAACCTTGATGGGAGTCGCATCAATAATGCGTTTGAGACGCAACCTCAGGCAGGGACACAAGATCTGGCTTTAAAACTTACAGACAGTGCAACTGAGGCAATTAATGGCTTATCTAAGGAAACCAACTACTACGGTAAGGACTTCACCGTACGCGTGAAGTTTAAGGTCACCAATACGACATCGGATAATATCAAGGATTTGATGGCCAACCAAGCATCGTCGAAGTTCTTTTACAGTTCACTGAATGCGCCATATACGGCGACCTCTAACCTAGTGCATATCCGCGTCAAAGACGTGACTCAGACGTTGAACTTCAAGAAGATCACCGAGAATGGTTCACCGCTACAAGGCGCCGAGTTCGACTTGTTTGCCCCCAATGGCGACAAGGTCAATGATGCCACCATCACCTCTGATGCCAATGGTTTGTTCAGTGTGTCGGCTAAGCAGTTTGCCGACGGGACCTATACGCTTCGCGAAACTAAGGCACCAGCTGGTTATGCGAAGCAAGATTATGAGGTGCAAGTTAAAGACGGCAAGATCGTCGGCGGGAACGTGAGCGTCGATGGTGATGTTGCCAAGGTCGTCGATAAGAAGCAAACGGCGAAACTTGTGCTCAAGAAGCGCGACAAGGCATCACAGAAGATGCTTGCCGGCGCTGAATTCACGATTTATAAGCAGGATAACAGCCAATTGGGAGACCCTGTTAAGACGGTTGAGACTGGCAACAACGGGGAAGTGACTGTTGATGATCTGGATTGGGAGGCCACATACTGGGTTGTCGAGACGAAAGCACCAGCTGGCTATAAGTTACCTGATCCGCAAGACGCCAAGAATTGGCAATTAGTCAGTTTCGATAAAACCGAGTTGACGAAGGAGCTGATCTTCGACGACGAGATGAACGTGTTGAACATCCGCCTGCAGAAAGTCGACTCGTGGACCAATAAGCAATTGGCTGGCGCTGAATTTGAATTGACGGGGCCGGATGGCTACGCACAGACCCAGCAGTCGACAGACGATCGTGATGCGAATTACAACCTACAGTTCACCGCATTGGTGCCGGGCCAGACTTATACGCTTAAAGAAAAACAGGCGCCAGCAGGTTATGTGACGGATAAGCGAGAATATCCAGTCGTCGTTGCCAGTGACGGCCAGACAGTTAAGATCGCCGATCAGACTTTTAATGTGACGGCGCAAGGAGATGTGAACGTCGCCGGAGTCTATGAACTCAAGAACGATCCGCAGACGGTTTTGCCACACACCGGCGGCAGTGGCATGTTCGGCACCTTGATGCTGGCAGTGGCCTTGTTGAGCAGTGCTGCAGGCATAGCCTGGTATCGGCAACACGGGGGTGACCAAGCATGATGAAGATCCGTACAACCATGATGGCCCTCTTGTTGGGATTCATTGCATGCGTCGGGGTGCTGGTGATGCCACCGCAACCGGTGCAAGCCGCAGCGCCGACCCAAGTCGATGTCGTACTGCACAAGCTGTTGTTTGAAGACACGGCACCTGATGCACAGGCCAATGATGGCACAACGCAGCCGGATTATACCCAAGTGAGTCGTCCGCTTAACGGCGTGACGTTCACCGCGTATGACGTTACGACTGACTTTTGGAAAAAAGTTGATGCTGGTGCGAGCATGCAACACGCGCAAGCCGCATTGGCCGAAGTTGATTATCAGCCAACCAATGGCAGTCGCGTGCAAAGTGCGGTCACCGCAGGCCTTGGACAAGCGACGTTCAGTCACTTGCCGCTGCACCGCGACGGGCGCTACGCCGTCTATCTATTCAAGGAAAGCACGACGCCAGATGGTATCACCGCCAGTCAGAACTTGGTGGTGGTGATGCCGGGCGCTAACGGTAAGGTCCAGTCACGTTTAGACCTATACCCGAAGAACGTCCAGACTGGTGGCCACACGACGATCACCAAAACGATCACCAACGGCCGTACCAGTTTCGACGATGGCGAAGCGATCCCTTACCAGATCAAGGTGAAGATCCCAGCCGATATCGGCGCGATGACGACTTTTGCCGTTGGGGATGTGGCCGATGCGCGTTTGCAGCGCGTCGGTGGGCTCACCGTCAAGCTCGATGGACACGACGCGACGGGCATGTATCATGTGACGCAGTCCAGTGCCCGTGCGTTCCGGTTGACGTTTGACCCGACACAGCTGACAGGCCATGCAGGCCAGACCTTGGTCGTGTCTTACACGATGCGGATCAAGGCAGGCACGACGCCAGATGTGCCACTGGTCAACCAGGCGACGGTGTATCCCGGCGGGCATGACCCGCAGACCGATAACGCGGTGGTGGTCACCGGCGGGAAGGTGTTTGAGAAAGTCGACGCCAAAGCCAAGGACACGTTGTTACAAGGGGCGACTTTTGTCGTGCGTGACGCGGCAGGCCGCTACTTGGTCCAAGGGGCACACGGCTGGCGCTGGCGGTCAGGCACTGCGCAACAAGCGGGGCTATACCGACTCGTTTCCGACAAGAACGGGCGTTTTGCGGTCACCGGCTTGAAGGCAGGCCAGTATGCACTGGTCGAAGTCAAAGCCCCGCGCGGTTATCTACTCAACCGCAAGGCCGTCGCGTTCACCGTGGTCAATGGTGAGTACACCCGCGGGCAAGCGAGTCCGTACAGGGTCGTCAACGTCCATGCACCAAACAAGCCGGTCCCGCCAGGCCTCTTGCCGCTGACAGGCAATGCGCTGGCTGGTTGGCTAACCATATTGGGTCTGATCTTGGTCGCCATGCTTGTGGTGCTCAAGCTAAAAACCAAAAAAGTGTAACAGGGGAAAGAAAGGGAGATAATTTATGACACATTCAGTTCTGAAGAAGGCACTGACGCTGGTCGGTGCCGCCGTATTGGCCTTACCATTGGCAGCCGGGGCGTTAGGGAGTCACTCGGTTGCAGCTGCGACAGAGACACCGGACACACAAAATGTCACGTTAACGAAGTACGCTTATACGAACGGGCAGATTGGTAATACCTCACCAAACTCAGCGGATGATTTAACGAAAACACCGGATGAACAACAAGACCGGGTTGCTGGGGTCAAGTTCACTGCGTATAACGTGACCGATCAATACTGGACGGGTATCGAGAACGGTGATTTTACTTCCAGCGTGCAAGCTTCACAGTTTACCAAGAACGATAACGATATCGTCAAAGCTGATGTGACTGATGCCAATGGGCAGATCAACTATAAAGACTTGCCAACGCATTATGACTTTAATGGCAAAAACAAAGCGGCTGTATATCTGTTCGTCGAAGACCCAACAACGGCGCCAGACTATGATTCAGAAACCACTGAATTTATTCTGTCGCTGCCGGTAAAGACTAGTGACGGTCAGTATCCTAAAGATGTTTATGTCTATCCAAAGAACTTATCCACGCAAACCTACGACCTCGAATTCACCAAGGAAGACGCCGAGACTGGCGCGACCTTAGCTAACGCTGAATTCCAGATCAAGAACAAAGCCGGTCAGTATGCACAGGTGCAAGATGCTACCGACAACAAGGTGACTGGTTTCTCTGCTGACCCAGCGCAAGTCAAGTGGGTCCAAGACGCCAGTGATGCGACGACATTCGTGTCGGATAACGACGGTAAGTTTGGGTTCACGTCTTACGCTGAAACGGTCCGTGATGGTGCGACTTGGGGCTTGAAGAAGTCCGCTGATTATATGTACATCGAAACCAAAGCGCCGAATGGTTATGATAAGGTCGATGAAGCGACGATCAACACCCAAAACGGGGATAAAGATGACAGCTTAGTCGTCAAGGATACCCCACAAGGGCTACTACCACATACCGGTGGTACAGGCATCATCGCCTTTATCGTACTGGGTGTTGCATTAGTTGCTATCGGCGGCGTGGCATACACGAAGCGTCGCGTGCGCTTCTAGCGCGCATATGCCAAGGCGCAGGACGAAGAAACCACTCGGTATCGTCGATTGGGCGATCATGTTACTGGTCGTTGCAGGGCTGGGGGTCTTGGCTTATCCATTCGTGAGCGATGCTTATGCGTCGTATCGTAATCAGCAGGTCATTGACAGCTATCAAGCGCAAGAAACCAAGAAGAACGCCAAAGCCTTACAAGCCGAGTACCGTGCTTACCAGAAGAAGAACCAGGCGTTACTCAAGGCGGATCAGCCGCCGGGGCTGAGTCAGTTCAACAATGCGGTCAATACCGAAGGGACGGCCAACACAGACGCCAAGCGTGACCAGAAGAAGCTGACGACCGAGACGATCGCCCGCCTGACGATCCCGCGCATCGGTGTGAGCCTGCCTATCTTCGAGCGGACCACCGATTGGCTGTTGCAGTTCGGGGTGTGCTTGCTGGATGGGACCAGCTATCCGACTGGCGGCAAAGGCACGCATGCGGTGCTTTCTGGGCATCGCGGCGTACCGAATGCGACGCTGTTCACCCGCTTGCCTGAGCTCAAGTCCGGCGACAAGTTCTTCATCAAGATCGGCGGCAGGACGCTGGCGTATCAAGTGTTCAAACGCCAGGTGATCGAACCGACTGATATCACCAAGTTGAAGCCTGTAGCCGGGCAAGACTTGGTCACGTTGATGACTTGCACGCCGTACATGGTCAACTCACAACGCCTGTTGATTACCGGCCGCCGGGTGCCGTATCACGCCGCAGACGCGCAAGTCTCGCGGTGGGTCGCCTTGTGGAACAAGCTCAAGCTAGTTGTGTGGGCCTTGGCGGGGCTGGTGCTGCTGGCATTGTTGGGACGCATGGGACGTAACTTGATGATCGCCAGGACGTTGTATCAACTCGATATCCCGGCAGTCGCCACCGCCGTAGTGGTCGCACGCGGTCGGCATCAGCGCCACTTGGCGGCTGATGACGCCGGCGTATACAGTGCGCAGCTACCAGGCGGGCGCTATCGCGTTGCGATAACGACTGCACGAGGGGTTGAAACTTATCGGGCATATGTGAAACACCGACGTGATCGTCGGTTCACGCTGAAACGGCGTCGGCATGAATGAAATCGCGTGTCTGTATGGTCAAGGTGGCGAGCCCGTCACCGGTCAAGGTCACCTCTTCGCACCTTGGCCATCTTACACGTAATTCTCTGTGCCTCCGCACAGCGACCTACACTCCCAAACTAAAGCGCGCAAGCGGTCGTGCCCTTCGCAGGGTCCCCCAAGACCTGAGCTGTGGCCTACCGCCCACCGTTTTGACTCACCTGTCATGGGTGAGTTTTTTTGTAAGATATCAGAGATGTTGAAGGTGCAATGCGTGAGCTTGTGAATTCAGTTCTAGGAGGGCGTATGGAATTTTATGGACAGCCGATATTCAGATTGTCAGCCTTAGCGGATCCAGCTGTTGGTTATGAGCTCAAGCTGTATCAACAGCCTAGCCGACGAGAGATGTTATCAGTCGAGCAACTGGAACGTGTATTGGTCGCGGCTCATAGACAGGTGCCAGACAAGGTCAGTGTGATCTCATTTGATCTGGCGTATGAACAGCTCGTTGATTTGAGATGTCAGGCCATGCTCACCAAGTTCCAGCGTCAATCATCGGTTCAGTTGATACCGGAGCTTATCGAAGGCCATAGTTCACCGATCAGAGGGTTAGCGGTCGTTAAGGCGACTGGGGCGCTTTTTGATGCAGGTATGGTGGTGTGGATCGATAATGTGGGTGCAGGGGATCGGCTCCCAGGCTTGGTCGAGGCACTCACACCGTATGTGGCAGGCTATAGATTTAGCCTGCAAGGCGCGGCGGGCTTCGGGCGCGACGATGATTTGATGGATCGTTTTAGTTTTTGGCAGAATAAGGCGGAGGCCGCGCATAAACAGTTTGATGTGACTGACGTTGAATCATTGGATGACGTCATCTATCTACAGGAGCGGCAGGCATGTGAACTCATCCAAGGGCCGTACTTTAGTCATGCGGTGTCGATGAAGATGTAGTCGATGCAGAAAAAGGTCAATATGTTGTGGTGGAAATAAGTATTGGTGAGTAGCGTATTATTTCCTTTGAAAGGACATGCTGTTTGAAGCAGGGATGACTGCGCTAAGGTTAACGCTTTTGGGTTCGCATAGTCAAAAATACGGGGTGGGTTGATATGAGGAGAATGGATCGACGACACAAGCATACAAGTAGACGACGATATTTACTAATTCTGGGTATTCTTACAGTGATTATTATTGTTATTTTTGTATCAGTCAAAACAATTCGAGAAAATCAGAAAGCAAAACAGTCTTCAAGTGTTTCAGTATCGGCAGAAGTGTCAGACTCGTCAATTTCTGCGCTTCGAGAAAGTACAAGTTCGTTCGTAGAGGCTCAACAGGAATCTAGTTCATCAACAGTGAGTCACAGTGCTGAAATTAATCAGCTCGACCTCACTACGGATCAAGTGGTTGCGTGGGCCAAAGCGTATCATGTGATGATGATTACGTGGGGAGAGGATCAGGCAATGCGAATAGCGAATAGTGTTTACACTGAATCATCATCAGATGGATATGCTGTTGTGACTGCGAAGACAACTGATATTGTGAATGGAAATAAGGATGTGGAAATTTATCAGTATCGAGTGAATGCACAGGGAAACTTGGAAGCTGATACTAGCGTAGATGCATACGGACATGCGACATGGGAAGTCGTTTCCGGTGTCTACTTCACGGATATGATGAATCCGCCGTCCCAAGCGATTAGTTATACAGTTAAACAGGGAGATACGTTGAAATTAATAGCTGCAAGCCAGGGACTGCAGGAGGGAACTATACTTACCTATAATCACGTTATGGCAGCAGCGCAATTGAGGCTTACACCGGGAAGCAAAATTCAGTTGCCTGATTGAAGGCGGACAAGAGACACAAAACTGTCGTGTAGGGATTAGTTTTAAGATAATTCACAGAGGTATATTAGCGCGAGTATTTGTCGGAAGTTGTATGGATTACGTAGCGACGGGAAAATTTCGTGATAGATGATTAGCACTATCAATATATTGAAAACGCCGTCTAAATATAGCGTATAATATGAGCAGCTGTAAGCATAATGGAGAGGAAGTGCAAGAATGGGCAAAGGTTATCAGTTGCAACCTAATGAGAATGTCTTGATGCGCACTAAAGAATTTCGAGTAAATGGGTATTCTACACAACTTGAAGAAGTCATTTTAACTACAAAAAATCTAGTCATTGAATGGCATGGCAAAAAGCGTGGTGATGGTACTGGCGCCACATTGGCAGATATTGGTAGTACCTTGAAAGAAGCTTACACATTAGGTGTCAAGGGCGGTTTTGAAATGTAGTTTCTTACATTTTATGACTGACATCGACATGCTTAAAAATAGCGGCGAATAATTCCGGCGGTCCGCAGGCCATTACTGGAATTATTCGCCGCTTTCGGCTTGTATGCTACTGATACTATCCGACGGGCGACAACAACCAACCATTGTTGGTCGCAGCCGCCTCAAAGGAATGTCCTCAACCTCTAATAGTCAACCGAATCGCGCAGGATTGGGCAGGTCATACAGTGCCCACCGCCTCGGCCCCGACCAAGTTCGGCACTGGTGACCGTGACAACCTCAATTCCTGCTTTTCTAAGAGCGGTATTGATCTGTGTATTTCTATCATAGGCAATCACAACACCGGGACGCAGTGCAACGACATTATTGCCACTATCCCATTGCTGTCTTTCGCTAATGTACATACTCCCCGTCGTTTCAATAACGTGAAACTTCTTTAGGCTGAGTGCGGACGCAACGACTTGTAAGAATGGTTCCTTTTCTTCAACTACCCGCACCTTGCCAACGTTATCGTCAGGATAAACGGAAAAAGTGTGTAGGTTATCAACAATCGCAGGATAAGTTGTAACAATATCTCGATCCGCGAAAGTAAAAACTGTATCCAGATGCATTGCCGCGCGTAATTTTGGCATTCCTGCTACAATGACCCGACTTGCAGCACCCGATTCAAACAAAGAACGTGCAAGCTGAGTGATTGCTTGTCGGGAAGTCCGCTCGCTCATTCCTACCAGCACAACACCATTGCCAATCGGCATGACGTCGCCACCTTCGAGCGTTGCTTGACCCCATGATAACTCAGGGTCTCCCCACCAGACATTGATCTTGGCGTTCGCAAAATTTGGATGGAAGCCATAGATGGCTTTCATCAACATCGTTTCATCGTGTCGCGCAGGCCAATATAGAGAGTTATAGGTCATCCCATTGTATATCCAACAAGTTGTATCACGCGTGTACAGTGTATTCGGCAATGGTGGCATAAGATACTCATTGACTCCGGTTGACTCTCTAGCTAACGAGATATAGTCAGTCCGATACTCCTTAGGAAGCTCTTTGGTGGAAAGCCCTCCAATCAGATACTCAGCAAGCATTTTGCTGTCTAATCCTTCTAGAAAAGCACGAGTTCCTTCAATCAGACCGAGGCCCACTTCATTAGCCGTTATCTTTCGGTCCAAGATCCATTTTTTAGCCTCTGGATTTTCAAGGATTTCTGCTAACAAATTGTGTAATTCTAATACCTCAACACCATTAGTCTCCATCTTAGTTACGAAATCAAAATGATCTCGCTTTGCATTCTGAACCCATGGCAAGTCGTCAAACAATAAATCGTGAATGTTAGAAGGCGTGAGGCGCTCATGCGCAAGCCCCGGACGGCAAACCAGCACTTTACGCAGGCGACCCACTTCAGAATAAACACCGAATTGATTGTTAGTATGCTCCATTTTAATCTCCTCCTTAGATTGAAATCCAGCCAGCAGCCAGTCCAAATACTGCGGCTACGGCGCCAATAATCAATACCGCAAGAATCACCTTTTCATAATTCTTGAATAGGACTTCCTGCTGTTCTCGCCTTGTTCGTATATACAAGATTGTTGCCGGTGCAAGTAACAAACATGCAAGTAACATGAACCGAGTGCCCGCTACATATAGTGAGAACGCTGTATATATGGCAGCAATAACGGCTGTGAGCATTTCTATTCCTCTTTTGTGAGGCGTAACAGTTTCATATCCGTCTCGCTGTACAGCAATCTTGAACGCGTACAAGGCCGTCAAGAAAAAGGGTAGCAGCGCCAAGGTGCTGGTCAGATCTAGGGCAAAATCGAGAGCTCCTTCCGAAGCATAAGTTGCCAACAGAATCAATTGAGTCAAGCCTGCCGACAACAGTAACGCATTCTTGGGCACTCCCTTACTAGTTTCCTTCCCAATAAATTTTGGCATGTCGCGATTCTTGGCAGCTGCGAATAATACTTCCGCGGACATCAGCGTCCACGCCAGATATGCGCCCAATACGGAAATTACCAGACCAACGCTGATTAAAATACCGCCCCAAGAACCGACAACCTGTTCCATGATTCCGGCAAGTGAAGGCTGGCGCAAATGTGCCATTTCTGAGCGAGGAAGTACGCCATAAGACAACATCGTTACCAACATTAAGAGGGACAAAACTGACAAGAATCCCAGTACGGTGGAACGGCCCACATCTTTTCGCGTCTTAGCATATCGCGAGTAGATACTTGCTCCCTCAATTCCGAGAAAGACAAAGACGGTCACCAGCATTGCAGCACTCAGTTGAGAAAATAGCGTTTCACCACTGTTTGTGGCGGAACCCATCAAGTTGCTAACAAAAATGTCAGGTTGAAAAGCAAATATGGAAACCAGTAAGAAGACTACAATTGGTACCAGTTTGGCGACGGTGGCGATGGCGTTGATAGTTGTCGCTTGCTGAACACCACGTAGGATCAGCAAGACAAACGCCCAAATCAAAATAGACGAAAGCCCGACTGACAGTAAAGTATCGCCTTCACCCAATGAGGGGAACACAGTCCCGAGTGTAGACTTTATTAAAACAAGATAAGTCACGTTGCCAGCACACGCACTTGCCCAGAAGCCAATGGCTGCAATAAAACCCATGTAGTCACCGAACCCCGCCTTGGCGTATGCAAACACCCCTGCATCGAGCGATGGCTTACGCACGGCTAGAGCCTGAAAAACAAACGCAAGCATCAGCATCCCAGTCCCGGCAATCCCCCAAGTCAGGAGCGCACCCCAAACACCTGTGGCTTCAGCGAATCTCCGGGGCAACATGAATATCCCGGCGCCAATCATCGAACCTATGACCATTGCTGTTAGGGCTGGAAATCCGAGTTTGCGAGTTTGACCCGTCTCGGTTTCGTTCATGACAATAACCTCCTTTGAATTTTACAGTTTCATGAAAACCTCTAATCGTTAGTTTTGTAGAGATGCTCCGTCAAGCATCACAGATATATCCTAATTTCACTATACATTGTTGACCCCTTTGAGCACCACAAAAAGGCATTGCGAACTACTGAAAGGCTTGGAGAATTTGAAATATGCTACCAATTGGTCATGAAGAAGCAAAAACAATAAGGCTCAAGCAACAGTTGCAACAACGAGGTTCGACTTTATATTTTTGAATTAGGACAAGGAAACACGTCCTTAAAAGAACGTGTTTCCTTGTCCTAATTCAAAAATCGCCGACTTCACAAATGGCAAAATCCCCAGAACGAGACTCTAACGCCTTGCTGGCCCTCCACAGCCGGACTTGACGCTCATCATTTCAGCTTTCCGTTCCGGTGCGACTCACGCCTTTTACCAATGGCTTAACCTGATCAAACGCGAGACGTGACATTTGTCTAGCCGTCTTGTTATAGTTAAGTTACAGACAAACGAAGGCGGTGTATAAATTATGAAGAAACGACTCCTGAAGTGGCGCCGCCCCGTTCTCCTCGCAATGGCCGGAATCCTGCTGGCCATTGCTGCTGGGTTCGGTGGCGCCTGGTTCTACCACAAAACCATTCTGGAACCCCAAATTGCCGTGGCAGACAGTACCACGGCCACAGGACCAAGCACGCCAGTTTCGGCCACAGACGCAGCCTCGCACGCCTACGCCACAATCAGCCCCGCAGTGGTCACGGTCGTCAATCACGCCCAGACCAGTGCCGGCATCTCTCCTGATTTCGACTCGGACTCAGTGAGCGGTGAAGGCTCTGGCGTGATCTACAAGCGTGCGGATGATACCTATTTCATCGTGACCAACGAGCACGTGATCACCGACGCTACGGCGATTGAAGTCCTTTTGAATGACGGCACCACTCTCACAGCCACACTGGTCGGTGATGATCCGCTAACCGACCTGGCCGTTCTGAAAATTACCAGCGAGAAGCGTCTGACCACCGCCCACTTCGCTAAGTCCTCAGCCCTGGCGACCGGTCAGGCGGTGCTGGCAGTCGGCTCCCCACTCGGCCGCGCCTTCGCCGCCAGCGCCACCAAAGGCGTGATCTCAGCCACTGAGCGCCAAATGACACTACCTGTGGGAACGACTGGCAAAGAGATCCAGGCGACGGTCCTCCAAACCGACGCCGCAATCAACAGTGGAAACTCAGGCGGGCCGCTGGTCGATATGGCCGGTCACATCGTGGGAATCAATTCAATGAAGCTGTCCGGCACCTCCGGAAGTGGTGCCGCGATCGAAGGCATGAGTTTTGCCATTCCCAGTGCGACCGTAACCGAGATCGCCGACCAGCTTGAGGAAACCGGCAAGATCGACCGGCCCACGTTGGCCGCTACCGTCGTTGACCTCAACCGGATCAGCAAGACGCAGCAGCGCTCAATCCTGAAACTGCCGACCAACGTGAACGCCGGGGTGATACTGGTGGACATTGGTGACACGACAAAGCTCAAGCTGCACGATGTGATCGTCAGCCTGGATGGCGAACCGGTCAGCTCAGCCGCCAACTTTTTCACCCGCCTTTACGCCAAGCAGCCTGGTGCCACCGCGGTCCTGACCGTTTATCGCGACGGTAAAGAGGTGACCTTTACCGAAACCCTCGGGACCAGCGCCTAATTCAATGAGGAGAACAGCCTATGACGACGCAAACTCAGAACCCACCCACCGGCCTGACGCAGGCGGCTGCCGACCTGCACTTACTGCGCGACGGCCCCAACGTGTTGGCCGAACCCAAGCCACCGCATCTACTCAAACGAATTGCCCACCATCTTAAAGACATCACCTCTCTGGTCTTGCTGTTCGCAGTCGCACTCTCTGCCTACCTAGCGGCGACTGCCGGTGGCGGGTGGACCAAGACAATCGTTATCGCGCTGATTGTGGTGCTCAACGTGGCGATCAGTCTGTTTCAGGAAGGCCGCGCTGAAAAGGCGATCGCCAGCCTCCAGTCGATGACGACCCACCAGGTTACCGTGATTCGAGACGGGCAGCGTCAAATTATCCCCGCCAACGCCTTGGTCGTGGACGATGTCATGCTGCTAAATCCGGGCGATCGAATTGCCGCAGACGGTGAATTGCTCACCGCCACTGATCTCCTCGTGGAGGAGGCCGTCCTAACCGGGGAAAGCGAGCCGGTGGTCAAGCATCCCCGCCTTGATTCCACCGTGCCAGAAGCCGAGTACACCGTGTTCTCCGGAACCTCGGTTCTTCAGGGCACCGCCCAAGTCAAGGTGACCAAGACGGGCATGGCCACTGCGCTCGGCCAGATTGCCGATATGCTCAACACGACTCAGAAGGTCCAGACCCCACTCGCTCAGCGCCTCAATAGCTTAGGGATCCGCCTCTCGCTAATCGCCATTCTCAGCGGAATCATCTCGATCCTGCTGGCGACTCAGCTGTACGGCGACTCATGGGCAGAAAGCATGATGACCGGCGTCAGTCTGGCCATCGCCGCGGTGCCGGAATCGCTACCGGTCATCGTCACCCTCAGCCTGGCATTCGGCGTCCGCCAGATGGCCGCCAAGAACGCAATCATCCGCCAGATCACTGCAGTGGAAACAATTGGGAACGTCACCGTGATTGCCTCGGACAAGACCGGCACCCTGACTCAGAACAAGATGACGGTCGTGGCCTATGTGGACCCCGCGGGTCAAGTTCGATCTGAGTTGGCCGCGGTGGCCTTGGACCCCCGCTGGGCCTTGGCCTCAACCGCCGAGCTTGGGGCCACGTCGGAAGATGACAGTGGCAGCCCAACCGAACTCGCCATTCTCCGTTTTGTGGCTACCCACGACATCGACCCAGCCGCCCAACTGACAGCGTGGCCCCAGCTTGCCGAGGCCCCTTTTAGCTCGGAAAAGAAGACCATGGCGACCCTGCACCGCACCCCAACCGGTTACCTCGTCGTGATTAAAGGGGCGTTTGACCGCCTCACGTACGCAGAGCCGGCTGTGCAGCGCCGCCTCCAGCACGCCCACGACCAGCTGGCGGCCCGAGGCCTGCGCGTACTTGCGGGAGGCTACCAAACTTTTGATGCCGAACCCGGGCCAGACTGGGCCGACCACCTAACCCGACTCATCCCCCTCGGCCTCATGGGGATACAGGATCCCCCGCGGCCCGAGGTCCCAGACGCGATCGCCGAGGCGCACCGTGCCGGGATCCGCACCGTCATGATCACCGGGGATCACGTCCAAACTGCCCGGGCAATCGCCGCGGAAATCGGGATCATCCAAACCGAGGCCGACCGTGTCATGTCTGGCGATGAGCTAGCCGTGATGAGTGACCCTGAGCTTTCGGCAGTAATCGATGACGTGCGGGTATTCGCCCGCACGTCGCCCAAGGATAAGCTCCGGATCGTTCAGCTCTGGCAGCAGCATGGCGAGGTCGTCGCCATGACCGGTGATGGCGTCAACGATGCTCCTGCCCTTAAAGCGGCGGACGTTGGCGTCGCGATGGGGATTACCGGCACCGATGTCTCCAAGAACGCGGCCGACATGGTGCTCGTCGATGACAACTTCGCGACCATCATCGAGGCGGTTCGCCAGGGCCGGACCGTGTACCAGAACATCCTCAAGGCCGTCGAGTTCCTGGTTTCGGTCAATTTTGCTCAGATTTTCACCCTGCTCATCGCCGTCTTGGTTGGCTGGGGCGCCCCACTGTCCGCCGAGCAGATGCTGATCATCAATATCTTGGCCGATGGCATCCCCGGTTTCTTCCTGAGCCAGGAACCTGCCGAGCCGGGGATCATGCGCCAGCAGCCGATTAGCCGGGCCGCCAGCATCTGGCGCAACGGGTTAGCCAAGCGCGTGGCAGTGCGCACCTCAACTTACGTGGCGTTGATCCTCGGCGTCTACGCCCTGGGCCGCTTCGGTCTCGGCGCCAATAACGCCGCGTTGGGAATGTCGATGCTGTTCTTCGTTCTGGCGATTGGCTCGGTCCTCGACATGTTCCCGATCAAGACCCGGCGGCCGATTAGCTGGGCGAGCCTGACCGTTAACCGCGCGCTGACCTGGAGCGTGCTGGGCACAATGACCACCTTGTTTATCGTTGGCCTGACGCCGTCCCTCGCCCGCCTATTTGGCGTCATTGCCATACCACCGGCGGCCTGGCTGGTCGTCATCGTGACCATGGGCCTACCGATGCTCGTTGTCGAAGGCTATAAGCGCTGGCAGCACCGATCTGAACTCCGCGAATGGATGATCGACTAGGCCGCCACATCTGAGGCGCTGTGAAAAGTCTTGCCGCAGATGTGGCAAGACTTTTTTGAATTAGGGTAAGGAAACACGTTCTTTTAAGGACGTGATGAATTGCCCTGTTTTTGTACCGTAGGCACCCTTACGCATGGTATAAATATATACCTGACTTATTCACCTCGGTATTTGGGACATGAAATCGCATCTGGCCGGTCTGAAAGCAACGTTTGGAGCGTTGCGAATACTG
>CAKQZO010000023.1 GCA_934293835.1 uncultured Lacticaseibacillus sp.
AACTTTGTTCAGTTTTCAAAGGACTACCTTGTCCAAAAGACAACTTGATAAGTATATCTTATGGAGATGATGTTGTCAATAACTTTTTTCGATTAATTATTCATCAGATGAATAATCTTTCATAAGTTATCCGCTAGGCAACTGCCTTGCCGCTCGACAACAATAGATATCTTACCAGCTTAGCGCCCCCTTCGTCAACACATATTTACACTTTTTTGGGTGAAGAGAACATCTCCGAATTTTATGCGTACAGAATGAATATTCACTCTATAAAACCCGAACAACGCGTCCCCCAAAAGGTGCTACCGTTAATAAAAAGCAGACTCATCAGCGAGTCTGCTTTTCCAAACGGTGTAAATATTCATCGACCCAGCCTTGGAGACGCGTCGCGATCGGTGTAAAGCCAGTGTGCACCTTGCGCGTCGTCCAGTAATGTTTCCGCCGGCGATAGCTCGTCAACTCCGGTGCCGGCAACAGCGCCCGCAATGATAAGCTGATCTTGCCGGTGTACTCATCGATGTCGAGAATCACCACCGACAGCGACTGGCCGATATGAAACTGGTCACTAAGCGCTTTGACAAAGCCGTGTTGGCACTCAGAGATATGCACGAGTCCCTGCGTGTGATCGTCTAATAGTACGAAGACCCCGTATGGCTGAATACCAGTGACCTTGCCAGTAATGATGTCACCAATACGATAATTCATCCTGACACTTCATTTCTATAGAGAAAGCCGACTTACGCTTCGACGGTGATCGAGTTGATCAAAATGTCTTCCGCCGGCTTATCGCCTGGCAGCGTCTCGACCTTGCTGATCTTGTCGACAACAGCTTGCCCTGCCATCACGTGGCCGAACACGGTGTGGCGATGATCGAGCCATGGCGTGCCGCCTTGTTTGTAGGCATCGATGATTTCCTGTGGGTAACCAGCTTGAGGCATCTGCTTAAGCATATCTGGATTGATATGTTCATTGGAGACGATGAAGAATTGACTGCCGTTGGTATTCGGGCCTGCATTGGCCATCGATAAAGCGCCTTTGAGATTAAAAACTTCATTAGAGAACTCATCTTCAAAGGCGTGGCCGAAGATGCTTTCACCACCGGCACCGGTTCCGGTCGGATCGCCACCTTGAATCATGAAGTCTGCGATGACCCGGTGAAACGAGACCCCATCATAGTAGCCTTGCTTCGCCAAGCCGATGAAGTTTTCCACGGTTTTAGGTGCTTGCTCTTTGAACAAAGCAAAAGTCACGTCGCCCATGGTTGTATGCAGGGTCGCTTTAGGCCCCTTGAAGTTCGCTAAGTCTAATTGTGGGTACATAATTGCCTCCTATATGATTAATCCTTCCTATTGTACCCGAAGAACGAAGAGATTGCGATGGCGCATAGTCGCTGGCCGCAAAATGTGATAGGGTAAGGCTATCAGTTTCTGTAGAAATGAGGGATTTGTTTTGCCAGCACACACTTACGAAATCACCGTCATCGGCGGCGGCCCAGTTGGGATGTTCACTGCATTTTATGCCGGCCTGCACAGTGCGGATGTCTTGTTACTCGAAAGTCTCGCGGCCCTCGGCGGCCAGCCAGGCAACCTCTACCCCGCCAAAGTCCTCTATGATATCGGGGGCTACCCCGCGATCAACGGGCAGGACTTGGTTGCGCGCCTCACTGAACAGGTCACCCACTTCAAGCCGACGATCGAAACGGCGACCAACGTTCAGGCGATCACCCAGACGCCTGATGGCTTCACCCTCGACACCACCAATGGGACCTATCAAACCAAAACGATCATCGTCGCGACCGGCGGCGGGGCCTTCACCCCAAGAAAACTTGCCATCGACTACGATCCAGCATTAGACGATCAGCAGGTGAACTATTTTGTCCGTGACCTGCACAGTATGCAAGGCCTCGATGTCGCCATCGCCGGCGGCGGGGATTCCGCGATCGACTGGGCGCTGGCCTTGGAGCCGATCGCTAAAAGCGTCCATCTGATTCACCGGCGCAACCAATTCCGCGGGTTAGAATCAAGCGTGGCCGCACTCAAAGCCAGCAGCGTGGTCTGCCACACCCCATACCTGATCGACGGCGTGACGGCAAGTGCCAACGATCGCGTCGATGTCAGCCTCAAAGAAGTCCGCGGTGAAACGGTTCAAACACTCAACGTCGACAAGCTACTCGTCAATTACGGCTTCATGAGCGAAAACAAGCAACTGCGCCACTGGGGCATCGACCTGACCCACAATGCGGTGACCGTCGATTCCAAGATGGCCACCAACGTGCCTGGCATCTATGCCGTGGGCGATGCGGTCACGTATCCTGGCAAACTCAAGTTGATTGCCAGTGGTTTCGGCGAGGCGCCAGTTGCCGTGTCGGAAGCCTTGAACTATCTGTATCCCGACCGCCGGCAGGCAACCCACAGCACCCAACTTTACCATTAAGGAGAAGGTCATGACCAACGAAGAAAAGCTCTATCAACACACCCATGAATTGCTTGCCGAACGCGGCGTCTCGATCGAAGCGATCGGCGAGTTGGTCATGTTCCTGCAAGCCAAGTTCATCCCCGATTTGACTCTCGAAGCCGCGATGACCAACGTCGAGATCGTTTTGCGCAAGCGCGAGGTGCAAAATGCCGTCATGACCGGCGTGCAACTCGATAAGCTCGCCGAAGCCGGCCAGCTTGATGCCCCACTGCAAAGCATCATCGCCGAAGACGAAGGCCTATATGGGGTCGATGAAATCTTGGCGTTCGCTATCGTCAACGTCTACGGTTCGATCGGCTTCACCAACTACGGCTACATCGACCGCGTCAAGCCCGGCATCTTGGCAAAACTCAACGCCCACGAGCCCGGGATTATCCACACCTTCTTGGATGATATCGTCGGCGCGATCGCTGCGGCGGCCGCTAGTCGCCTCGCCCACGCCCATCCGGAACTGGAAGACGATAACTACTAAGCTTAATGAATTCTTCACCACTATCCCCGCATGAACCCGTATAATGAGGGTATTACAATTAAGGAGTCGGGTATGCAACTGATCGATTTTATCTTACACATTGACGATCATCTCATCACGATCGTCAACACCTTCGGTAACTGGACCTATCTCATCTTGTTTCTGATGGTCTTCATCGAAACCGGGATCGTGATCTTCCCGTTTCTACCAGGGGACTCGCTGCTGTTTGCCGCTTGCGCCTTGGCTGCCAATTCCGTCTATCACCTCAACGTCTGGGTCTTCTATGTGATTTTCCTCGTCGCGGCTGTGCTCGGCGATACGGTCAACTACGAAATCGGTAAGCACCTCGGCTCCGCAGCGGAGAATAGCTCGCTGTTCGGGCGCCTCATCAACCGCGAAAAGCTCGCCAGTGCCGAACACTTCTTCGACAAGCACGGCGGCAAGACGATTGCCATCGCCCGCTTCATTCCCCTGATTCGAACATTCGCACCGTTCGTCGCCGGTGGCTCAAACATGCACTATGGCAAGTTCATCCATTACAACTTCTTGGGTGGCTTCCTGTGGGTCTCGATGTGTTGTCTCGCCGGCTTCTTCTTCGGGAATGTGCCTTTCGTCAAGGCGCACTTCTCGATCGTCGTCTTGGCGATCATCGCCATTTCGCTCATTCCCGTGGCAGTCACTGCGATTCGCAGTCGCACCCGCAAGCCTCAAGAAGCGCCAACAGAAGACTAACCCAAAAAGCGATTGCGCTGGCATGCCAGTACAATCGCTTTTTTGCTATTCTCCGATTTGCGCGTCTCGTCGCCCACGCCAGATGCCATACAGCATCACGGCCTCAAACAAGATGAGGGCCAGCGCGAAGCAGGCCGAGAAGAAATCTTCGGGCAAGACGTTGATGATCGGATCGACGGCCAGATCGAACAACCAATCGTCGTTGCGAAATAGTACTTTGTGGAACCGAATGAAGACGGCGTCGAAATTGATCGCCATCAATGCCCCTAACACCAGCGGAACCACCGCCCCGATCTCAAACGGCAACACCAACCGCCACCGCTCGTGGCGCGATGCGAGTCGCCGCCAGCTGCGCACTCCCGGCACTATCGTCAGCAAGAAGACCACGATGTCGAAGATGAAGAGCTTGCGCACATCGGCAAAATGCTGGGCGCCACTAGCCGAGCTGGGAAAATCGAGCATGTGTAGCCTCGGAATCCAAGGCAATTGTAGATACGCCAACAACTGAAGATAGTTGTGGTAGAGCCGCCCGAACGTGAGCCCAGAAGCACGCGTCAGGCCGTCTTTGAGAACAAACAGTGGAAACATACCATAGGTCAGCAGGATCGTCGCCCAGACCACCGCGCTGATAATCGCCAACCACAAGAGCAAATGCCGCCACCAACGCATGTTCAGACCTCCCAGTCCGCTAAGCTTTCCACTTGATGCGTCGGTTGAATCGCCTGTTGGGCGACGAACGCATGCGTCGAGATTCCGGTATAGACTAAGAGCTGATCGATATTGGCGTTGATGCCCGCCTGGATATCGGTTTTGTAGTTATCCCCGACCATTACCACAGTTTCGCGCTGCAAGCCCATGCGGCGCAGGCCTTGTTCCATGATGATGGCTTCCGGCTTACCGATGTAGAAGGCTTTTTGTTGCGTACTGCACTCTACCAAGGCGATCACCGACCCGGCCCCTGGCACATGGCCGCGCTCATTAGGCAAGTTCGTATCTGCATTCGTCCCGATGAACTTGGCACCGCGCTGAATCGCCAGCGTGGCGAGCTCGAACTTGTGGTAAGTCACATCGTAATCCAAGCCGACCACCACATATTCCGGATCGAATTCGTTGAACGTCAGGCCCACATCAAGCATCGCCTGCTTCAACCCGATTTCGCCGATGACATAAACCGTGTGCCCGTGCGCGTCACCGCCGCAGTCTTCTTGAATCCAGGCCGCAGTTGCCAAAGACGGGGTGTAAACCTGGTCAGGGGTCGCATGAATATCGTGGTTGTCCGCCAAATTCTTGCACACCGCTTCCGGCGACTTGGTCGTATTGTTCGTCAAAAATAAAAACGGAATCTGCTTGGCTTGCAGGCGTTCGACGAAATCTTTGGCCTCAGGAATCCGCTCCTTGCCGCGATACATCGTGCCGTCTAAGTCGATCATGTAGCCTTGATAATTACTCTTTGTCATAGAATGTTGCTCCTGTGTGATTTTTCGGTATGGTTCCTATCCTAACACTTACGGCAGAACACGCCTAGAACCTAGCGCATCACAAAAACACCGTCGAGTCACGATTCAACTAGCGAATCGCGGTACGACGGTGTTTGCCGGGACTATTGAGGCGCATCTTCACGCTGGCGAATGGTGAAGTGGCGCTTGCGCGGCTTGCTGCCGACGGTTTCGGCATGACCGTTCGGCACCGCTTGGGGATTCGGCTGGCGCTTCTCTTGATAAGGCTTATTTGTGCGCTTGTGGCGCCGATTACGATTGCCTTCGCGCCGCGGTCGCCGCTTAGGCTTCGCCTCAGGCACATCAAGGCGCTGCAAGACGAAATACGCACATCCGAAATTACAATATTCGTTGAGATAATCCATTAATGTGTTGATCGTCTGGTCTTTGCTGGCGTGGCGACTGTCGACATCATAGAAGCCCTTGAGCCGCAATTGGTCATAGCCCCAGTCACCGACGATATAATCATACTTATCCAAAATATCGGTGTAGCGTTTTGCAAACGCCTCTAGGTCAAATGGTTGCTTGTAGGTGTTGACGACCCGATAGCGCCTGCCATCGATCGTCAGCAAGTCTGCTTCAACGGGTTCGATCGTCGCCAGCGGCTTCGCAACCGGCTTAGGCGCGACGGAATTCTTCTTAGGCATGGCGTTTTTCCTCCATGATTGTCAGTATAACACTACGGCAAAGGAAATTGCTTGGCGAGATAGTCGCCGAAGACATCACGCAAAAACCGCGGAAACAGCAAGTGATTCTCGCCGACGATCTCGATCGTCGGGAAAAACGGGATAAACAGGTAATGATCTAAGCCGGTCAGCGTGTATATCTTGGTCAGCTCAAGCGGCTTGCCACAATACAAGACCTGCCGCTTCGGGGTCACGGTCAATTCTTGCCAGGCAAGCTCGCCGAAGATGCGCCCGCGAAAGCTCATCCCCACGAGGTGAAAATGCCGCAAAAATCGGCGATTCTTCTCGCCTTCCATGACCAAGCGCCACAGGTCCGCGCCGCGCAGCGTGATCGTCATCAGGTGCATCGCATGCGGTAACATCGCGTGCAGATCGGCCTTGGTGACAATGCCAGCTGCAAGCGGCTGTAAGAACAAGCCAGCACTCAGCATCGCCGCGCGCGTGCCCCCGGCTGCCGCGACGGCCTCGAGCCCTAACGTGAGTAGCGGTGATGGCCGATCATAGGCGATCGCAAACGTGTGCGGGATAGCGGCGACCGGCTGGGCGGCGAGTTCGGCAACCCCTTGTTGGCGCCAGGCAGCCGCTTGCGCCACCTCGTCTACCACCGGTGGCAAAGCTTCCCAGGCGGTTGTCTCCGCCTTGGTCGCTGTCAGGTGGTGCGCGTCGTCAAGCGTCAGCGTGATCTTGCCGACGTATTGGCCGTGCTTCCCTGCCGCGGTCAGCAGTGTCTTCTGGCACTGTTCTCCCGTTGGTAGCAGATGATGGGTGTGGCCGCCGACAATCACATCAATCTGAGGATAATGCGCCGCCAAATAGCGATCCGCAGGCAACCCGAGATGAGAGAGGCAGACCAAGACATCATAGGTCCCGCCGATTTCTTGCAACAAGTCCGGCAACACCGCTTCGACAGGCCGCACCTGCCAGCCGTTAGGCGCATAGGTCAGAAAATACGGCGCCGTAAAACCGATGATGGCCACCCGCGTCCCGTCATCGGCCTGGCGATAAACCACCGGCTTGGCCCAAGCCGGCCGCGTCCCATCGGCTTCAAACAGATTCGCCAGCGCAACCGGGAACTGCGCGTTGGCATACAAGGCCTCTAGCGCCGCGTGACTGTTGCCCACGCCTTCGTTGTTGCCGATCGTCACGGCATCATAACCCGCGGCGTTCAGCAACGCGACATTGAAATGTCCGGCTGTGGCCTCTGTGAGCGGATGCTCGCGGTCCATCGCATCCCCATCGTCAAGCATCAACACGGTCGCCCCGCGCGCAGTCAACGCGGCGCGCTGTTGCTTCAACCACTGCGCAATGCGCGGCCAGCGCTCGACATGCGAGTGCAGGTCGTTCGTATGCAGGATCACTAATTCTGCCATCAATCTCCCACCTTCCTAGCTTTATAGTAAAGCGCAAGGCGGCATCTGACAACACAAGCACATACTCTTTACGCACACGCAAAAACAAGCAGCGGAATGCTGCTTGTTTTTGTGAGATTCATGATGCTTGCACTAACGCTTCAAACCGCGAAGCGAACTGAGGCTGAGTGTCTGGCTGCAACAATGGCATCAACTGCGGCCAGAAGCTCAACCGAAAATACGCCGCCGAAAAGCCATGGCACTCCAGCTTGCGAAAGCCCAATGTGATCAACCCATTGACCTGACCGAGATTCGTCGGCTCGGTGCTGGCTAAGACATCGCGCCGCAGCGCCTGAAGCGCGTCGATATCGACTACTGCCACGATACCACCTCCAAACTGGTATAATGACAGTTTATCTAGAATTACATTAAAAATCAATGTGAAATTGCTTATTTTCTAACATTTTTTGTTTGGCTGCAAAGAGCTCGTGAATCTCAGCCGCGTTCAGCGGACTCCCCCAAGGTAACGGGTGTGCCAGCAAGGCCCGCTCCGGCGCGTCGACGCCGACATTGATATTCTCGGCGATCGGCACGCTGTTGTGATGAATGTGACCGTGCAGGTTGAGCGTCTGCTTGGTGATGCCCAAGAGCAGTGGATAATGCGTCATGATGAATTGCGTGTGGTCGTCTTTGATGATCGTGCCGACCGCATGAAAGCTGAACTTGGCTTGGCCATGCCAACCAGGATCGTGGCGCGTCAGATACTTGAACAGTTGCTGATAGTCATGATTGCCCTTGATGAAGGCGATCCGGCCGTTAAGCTGCGTCAAGATCGCCAACACCATCTCGTCAGTAGGCACGGCTTCTGGATTCATGGCAATATCGCCGAGGTGATACACCACATCGTTGTCGTCGACCCGCGCATTCCACGCAGTCACCATCGCGGCATTCATCGCGGCGACCGTCGGAAACAGGCGCGGCGCAAAATCGTTGTCCCCCAGTAAATCCTGGTGAAAGAAGTGGGTGTCTGCAATAAAAAAGTTCATAATTGCCTCCTTACGGCTGCCTGCCGCCGCGCGACGACCCACAGCGTCACCGGCACGGTCAAGGCGACTGCGAGCACGGAAAACAAGACTTGAATCAGCTCCCCGACAAAGATCTGATTGTTCAGGATCTGCCACAGCGGATACTTAAGCTGCGTAAACCAGATGAACAGCGCCGAAAAGCCCCCGAAGAAGCCGAAGAACAAGGTGTTCAGCGCTGTCCCGATGATCGTTGTCTCGATCTGGCGCAGTCCCGCCGGGGTGGCCGCCTCACCAAGCTCGATCACCCCTGCGGCCACCGCACAAGCCGCCTCGGCGATCGCACCCAGCGTGCCTAACAACCCCGTGGCGATCAGTACCTGTTCGAAGGAAACGCCGATATAAACGGAGAAGCCTTCCAGCGTCTCCGAGTCTTCCGGCCCAAAGCCGGCGGTGGCGGACAGCTTCACCCCGATGACCACCACCACTAACACCCCGAGCATCACAAGCAATGAGGCCACAAACGCCGGCCCGGCAACCGCATTCTGATCGGTGCCCATGAAGATGGTCGTGGCCAAGACCGCCAAGCCGATCACCACCGCCACGGCCACTGGATTGAAGCCGCCGGCCATCAAGACCACCGCTGTGATCATCAACAGCGTGTTCAGCATCAAGGCGAGAAAGTTCCTCAGCCCTTGACGCCCGCCGACAAGCAGCATCAACCCCAACAAGGCCAACGCCAATGCCATGATCGTACTCATCCTTGTCGCCTCCCTTGCCACCACGCGACCCCAGCGGCCAACCCACTGGTCAAAGGAATCGCCAAGACGATCCCGAAGGCCGAAATCAGCGATTGGGCAAAGCCCAGTCCCATCACCCAAGACACGGTGGTGCTGATCGCATTACCGTTGCGTAGCCACAACACCGCCTCGGCGAAGGTCTCCGCGATGAAGATCATGAACAACACGGCGATCAGCGGTCCCATGACGTTGCGGCCGATTGCAAGGCCCGCCTGCATGCGGGCCTTGGCCCCAGAGTGAAGCTGCAGAATCGCAACGGCAATATCGGAGCTTTCATCGAGCACCGCCCCGAGCGAGCCGATGATGATCTGGACAAAAAACAGTAGCTGCGGCGCTTGGGTGACATACTTCACCGTTTCGAGATGCAGGTCCTTGTAGCCGGTGACCACAAAAATGGCGTACCCGAGCGCCACACCAAGGCCGGTCGCCAGAATCGTGGCAAGGCTGACGACCACCGCTAAGGGCTTGAACCCGACGACAAAAAGCGTGGTAATCACAGCAAATAGCACGGCCACCCCAGCAAACAGCGCAAAGGCCAGCACTTGATGGCTAGCGATTTCGACATGCAACGCCAAGACGAACACGACCGCATTGGCGGCGATCGACATCAGCGTCAACCACAGGTGCTTGCGCATGATCAGCCCCAACAAGACGACGGTCGCCGCCAGCAAACCGAACAACACCCCATCGCGCTTGATGTTGGTGATCGTATAATGACCGGCACTGTTCTTAGTCAAGAAGACCTGCGTGCCCACACCGATGCGTGTATCTTCAGCGCCGCTTCGCGAATAGGTGTTGTGTAACGTCAACTGCCGCCCACGCGCCTTCGTGTTCACCAAGACTGCCTTGAGCTTCTGGGTGACCAATCGGTCGTGGTTATCAAAATTATCGACCTGCGGGGTTTGCTTCGTGACGATTGTCGCCTGAATACGGGCCAGTGGCTGGGTGTACAACGGCGCGGAAAATTGCATCCCCACCCACACCACGACGAAGGCCAGAAGCGGCAGGAACCACTTGAGCGCCTTCATCCGATGTGATTCTGGCTCAGAATCTCTTCATACGCCGTCTTGACTGGGCCTTCGGGTTTCTCCCAGACCTCCCAGGTCGTCAGTTCAACTGGGGGAATCGAATAATGCTCATTAATGTAGGTTTCGTATTTACGCACCGCGTTAGACCGAGGGATGTTCAGCTGAATGATGCGCACCGACTTAATCAAGTGCTCCAGCGCGGCCTTTTCCGCCCGGCCATTCATCAAGATGTTCCCTAACTCAAAGTAGCGGGTGCCGTCGTTCAAGGTGATTTCTTGAACCAGATCAAACACCAATTTCTCTTCACTCACGAGTGTACCTCCCATGGATTTCGTGCTATCGTCAATAGGCAAAGGAGCCTATTATGTTTAAAAGCTTGATCATCACCGTCTGGTGCGCCTTATACCTCGGCTTGTGCGGCTTTGTCGTTGTCGGCCACCGTGGCGACCCGCTCACCTATCCCGAGCAAACCTACCAAAGTGATAATGCCGCATTTGCCGCAGGCGCCAACTACGTCGAGTTAGACCTACAAGAGTCCAAAGACGGGGTCTTAGTCATCCAACACGATCCGACGCTGACGCGAACGACCGGTAGCGATGTGACGATCGCCAGTTCCAATTTTGCTCAAATCCAGCAATATCATACCAAAAATGGCGAACCAATACACAGCCTCGCGGAACTCTTCACACATTATCAACATTCCGATACCAAATTTCTGATCGAAACCAAGATCGAAAAAGGGGTGCCACATCCCCAACTCGAGAAGAAGCTGGCCGCGCTCGTCACGCAATACCACATGCAACGACGCGTGATGTTCCACTCCTTCTCCTTGAAGTCGCTGAAGCGGCTGCAAAAGCTGTTGCCCGATGTCCCGCGCATCTTCATCGTCGGCTCGCTGCACCGCATCACCTTCGCGGTTTTCCCGTATGTCACCGGCATCAACATCTCCAGCAACCTGGTCACTGCCAAATTGGTCTCTGATCTCCACCACATCGGTCAAAAAGTCTATGTCTGGGATGAGATGAACGAGAATCGCCACAAGTGGCGCTGGTTAGCCAACATTCCGATCGACGGAGTCGTCACCAACTACCCGCATCTCGCCTACGAATACCAGGCCTTAACCAAAGACGCCCAAAGCCACCCGCTCGCCACCCTGGCCACCAATTCAAGTACGCAGAAGCTGGCCGTGTACATGAATCCCTACCTACCGACGACCCGCAAAGAACAGGTGCCGCCTGGCGCCACCTTCACCGTGTTGAAGGCCGTGACTTCGGAGCATCAGACCTACTATCAGATCGGTGAGAACGCCTTCGTCACCAACACGACCGTCAACCTCTCGCCGCTGGCAGGCTGGGCCAACTTACTGGTCGCCCAGCAAGCCACCATCGCCCCCACCCACGGGTGGCGAATCGGCCTAAGAGCCGCTCCGAACGCGGCAAGTGCCCGTTGCGGCTGGGCCCAGCGCGACACCCGCGCCCAGATTCAGGCGGTCAAGATTCAAGGCCATCAGGTCTGGTGTCGCCTCGCCACCGGCTGGGTGCAGGCGCAACAGCTACGCCTCGATCCAGACCTGAGTCACGCCACCACCTGGCTGCAACAATTCAACCAAGTTCAGGCACTCACCCGGCCGAAACTCGGACTCGGCCAGATGCCTGGTCGCGTTGGGCTGAATCTCGAGACGCTTGGCATGACACTGCCATGAGCATGTGCTACGCTTAAAGCAATCTGATAATAAAGGCGGGATCATTATGACCATCAACTGGCAGGCTGAAGCAGCCAAATACCAAGACGACCTGATCGCAGACCTCAAGAACCTCGTCGCGATTCCTTCTGTTCGCGACGTGGCCAACGCCACCACAACCCAACCGCTGGGCAGCGGCCCGGCCGAAGCCCTCAACGCCATGCTCGCCCTGGCTAAGCGCGACGGATTCACCACGAAGAATATCGAAAACGTCGCGGGCCGCATCGAATTCGGCACCGGCGAGACGACGCTTGGCATCCTCGGCCACATGGATGTCGTCCCTGCCGGCGACGGCTGGCAAAGCGACCCCTTCAAGGCCGAGATTCGCGACGAGCGCATCTACGGCCGAGGCACCGCCGACGACAAAGGCCCGAGCCTGGCGGCCTATTACGCCTTGCGTCTGCTCAAGGACCAAGGCTTCACGCCGAAGCAACAGATTCATTTTATCGTCGGTACCGACGAAGAATCTAACTGGTATGGCATGGAGCGGTATCAGGCCAACGAGCCGATGCCTGACTACGGCTTTTCGCCAGACGCTGAATTCCCGATCATCAATGGGGAAAAAGGCATCAGCACGCTGACATTGACCTTCAACGCGACGAAGGCGACCGCCAGCCAGGTGCAGCTCGTCGAGTTTGCGGCCGGCCTGCGCGTCAACATGGTGCCGGCAAGCGCCGATGCGATCTTGGCCGGGGCCTTACCAGCCGATTGGCAGCAGCAATTCACCGAATATGCCCAGGCCCATCACCTGACGGCCAGCGTCTTTGAAACTGCGGATGGCTGGCGCCTCCACTTGATCGGCGTCGGCGCCCACGCCTTGGAACCAGATGCAGGCGTCAATGCCGCGACGCATCTGGCGACGGTCATCGCCCCTTGGGTCGACGATCCCAGCGGCCACCAGTACCTGACGACGATCGCGGAATACCTCCATCAAGACTCGCGTGGGCACAAGCTCAACATCGCTTACACCGATGCCGTCATGGGTGAACTCACCACCAGTGCCGACCTGTTCACCTATCAGCCCGCCGGTGAACAATCTATCGCCATCAACGTGCGCTACCCGCAAGGCACCGACCTCACCACCATTCAACACCAGATGCAGGATACGTTAGGGGCAGTGGCCGAAGTCACGGTCTCAGACGCCGGGCACACGCCGCATTATGTTGCCGGCGATACGCCTTTGGTCCAGACCTTGTTGCAAGTCTATCAAGACCACACCGGCCACGCCGGGCAGGAACAGGTGATCGGCGGCGGGACCTACGGCCGCATCCTCAGCAACGGGGTCGCGTTCGGCGCCATGATGCCGGGTCGCGAAAATGTCATGCACCAGGCCAACGAATACATGCCGCTGCCTGATCTCATGGCCGCCGTTGCGATCTATGCCGACGCGATTTATCGCCTCACCAAATAGGAGTGCAATGATGTTTTCTGCCGAGCAACTACGCCGGCTTCTACCCCCGGCCTTAAGTACGATCGAGTTACACACGTATGCGGCGATCACCTCAACGAACAAAGTCGCCGCAGCGAAACTCACGACTACTCCTGAGCGTCTGTGGCTGCTTGCCGATCACCAGACGGCAGGCGTCGGGCGCCGCGGCAAGCAATTCTTCTCACCGGCCCACACCGGGTTATACATGACCTATGGTGGCTTCACTACCACCGCGGCAACCCTACCCCTGGTCACTCCGGCCGCAGGCGTCGCGCTGCAACAGGCCGCGCAAAGCGTGCTGGGCGTGACGACCAGCATCAAGTGGGTGAACGATGTCTTGTATCATGAAAAGAAAGTTGCAGGCATCTTGGCCGAGCGGCTGGCCAACGGTCAAGTGCTCGTCGGCGTCGGCATCAATATCGCGCCGAGTGCCACCGCCCCGGATGTGCCGATCGACCTGCCTGTCGGGAGCTTGCTGGCCACAGCGCCAGCAAGCGACGTGCGCCCGGCGCTGGCCGCCGCATGGCTGATCAACTTCGAACGTCTCTTGCAGGCGCCGGAGACGATCATGCCCCAGTATCGCCAACACGCCGCGTGGCTAGCGCGCACGGTTGTCGTCTCAGGGCTGCACAGTCCGGTTGTCGGCACCATCACCGGCTTTGCCGACGACGGCGCCTTGTTGTTGGCGACCGACTCCGGGCTACAGACGTTCACCAGCGGCTCGATTCGCTTGCAGTAATCAGCCAAAAGACGCCTTGACCGCGATTCAGTCATGAATCGCAGGGCAAGGCGTCTTTTTTAAACTGCTAACAGCTTGGGTAAGTCGCTGAGCGCCGTCAAGGTGTAGGTCGGCTTCGGCGCACCAGGATTCGGCAACCGGCGCGGGTTGAACCACGCGGTATCCATGTGGGCGTTGTGGCCCCCTTGAATGTCCGAGGTCAGCGAATCGCCGATGATCAGACTGGTGGCTGGGTCGTAGTCGGGAATATGGGCAGCGACGTGTGCGAAGAAGGCAGTGGTCGGCTTCGGCGCCCCGATCGTATCGGAGACGAAAATATCCGTGAAATAGTCGATCAGGTGGCTTTTTTGCAAGCGGAAGCGCTGAGCGGCCTCAAAGCCGTTAGAGACGATGTAGAGCTTGTAAGGCGCCAGCCGCTGTAGCATCGCGCCTACGCCTGGCAACAACACCGCCTGGGCGTTGACCAACTTGAAATAATCCCGCTCGGCGACTAGCGGGTCGCCTGCCAGATGCAAGGCGGTGAAGGTCTGTGGCATCCGCTGCGCAAAGATCTCCTGCCGCGAGATCTCGCCTCGCTCGTACCGGCGCCACAACGCGGCGTTGAGCTTAAGATACGTCGCCTCGAGTTGCGGGGTGTACGCAATGTGTTGGCGGGCGAACGTCTGCTTGAGACTCGCCAGCTCCCCTGCCTCAAAATCCAACAGCGTGTCATCGACATCGAAGAATAAATTGCGATACATCCCGTGCCTCCTCAAAAATTAATTAATCTTAAGCTATCACACCAAGCGAACGTTCGTCTAGATGTAAAAGGACTGTAACCACATGGTGTTGTCGGTTTAATGGCACTTGAGCGCATCTAATGATAAAATGAGCCATATTGCACAAATTCAAAAGGTGGGAAAAATGTGAAGACGCTCAAAACGTGGTTTAAAGCCCGGTGGGATGCACTGATCACTCGGCTAGACACGCGTGTTCGCGCCAGCAAGTCGGACCCGGCATTGCCGCCGTTGTCCGGTAAGACTTGGCCATTATACATCGATATCGTCTTGCAGGCGGTCAAGACGATCGTCTATTACGTCGCGGCAGTCGCGGCAATTGGCGGCGTTTTCGGCGTCGGACTGTTAGCGGGCTACTTCGCTGCGATCGTCAACGAAACCCCGGTCCCTAGCCGCACGGCGATGCGCCGGACCTTAAGCAATGTCGAGCAATCGACGAACTTATATTTCGCCAACAATATCGAACTCGCGCATGTGAAATCTGACCTAATTCGCGACACCACCGACTTGGGCAACATCTCGCCGTGGGTGCAAAAGGCAATCATCGCCACGGAAGACGAAGATTTTTATACTAATTCCGGGGTATCGCCGAAGTCCGTCATCCGGGCGGTGTTCTCCGAGTTCTCCGGGGTCGGGAGCCAAACCGGGGGCTCGACGCTGACCCAGCAAGTGGTCAAGTTGCAGTTTCTCAACTCCGAGACGACCTTCAAGCGTAAAGTGACAGAAATCATGTACGCGCTGCGGCTGAATCACTTCTTCTCTAAGAAGAACATCTTGGAGTCTTATCTGAACATCGTGACGCTCGGCCGCAACAACAAGGGCCAAAACATCGCCGGCGTGCAAACCGCCGCGATCGGCTTGTTCGGCAAAGACGCCAAGGACCTGACGCTTCCAGAGGCCGCGTTCATCGCCGGCTTGCCGCAAAGCCCGAGCGTCTACACCCCATACACCGCCTCCGGGAAGCTGAAAAGTGACCTGTCTGCCGGGATCGATCGGCAGCACACCGTCTTGTTTCGGATGTACCGCGATGGGTCGATCACCAAGAAGCAGTATCGAGATGCCTTGGCCTTCGATCTGAAATCCGACTTCGAAGGCCACGACAC
>CAKQZO010000024.1 GCA_934293835.1 uncultured Lacticaseibacillus sp.
CCCCGAACCCTGCGGCCAACACCAGCATCCAAGACAACCGATCGGTCCACAGGAATGCCGTGGCGGCAGGCGTGATCAGCATCGCCACCACCAAGATGATGCCGACGGTTTGCAGCGCCGACACGGTCACCAGCGTCAACACCAGCATCAAGGCGTAGTGCACCAGCTGAACGTTCAACCCGTAAGTCTTCGCATAGGTCTCATCGAAGCTCGTGATCAGCAGTTCCTTGTAGAACACGACCACAAAGGAGATCACGATCGCCAAGACGATGGTAGTCGTGATGATGTCGCTGTCGCTGACCGCCAGAATGTTCCCGAACAAGATGTGATGCAAGTTCGTCGCGCTTTCGGCAAGCGAAATCAAGATGAAGCCCAGCGCGTAAAACGCGGAGAAAACCACGCCGATGCTGGTGTCGGTCTTGATCTTGCTATGCGCGGCGACGAAGCCGATCAGCAGCGCGGCAAGGATGCCGAACACCGAGGCGCCGATCAAACTGTTGATGCCAAGCATGTACGCCACGGCGACCCCAGGCAACACGGCGTGCGAAATCGCATCGCCCATCAGCGACATGCCGCGCAAGATGATGAAACACCCGATGATTCCGGACATGACCCCGACCATGACAGCCGTGATCAAGGCACTCTGGAGGAACTCGTACTTGCCCAGAGCAGCAATAAATTCGGTGAGTGAGGTCATTGCGCCACCCCCTGTTCGTCGAACAAGACTGCGGTGAGATCCTCGGAGAAGGCAGAGGCGATGTTCTTGGCGTTATACACATCCGCGACTGGCCCGTAATCGACGATCCCGTGGTTCATCACCACCAAGTCATCGAAATACTTGGACACCTTGTTCAAGTCGTGGTGCACCACGATGATGGTCTTGCCGGCATCGCGCCACTGCCGAAGAATCGCCATAATCGCCGTTTCGCTTTGCAAGTCGATGCCGACGAAAGGCTCATCCAAGATGATGATGTCCGCGTCTTGCACGATCGCCCGGGCGACGAACACCCGCTGGAGCTGACCGCCAGACAAGTTGCCGATCTGGCGATGCGCGAATTCCGGCAGCGCGACTTGCTTCAAGGCCGCTTCTGCGAGCTGCAGCTGCGCCTTGCCGGGATTGCGGAAAAGGCCGAGGCGCGCATACGTCCCGGTCAGAACCACATCTAAGACATCAATGGGAAAAGTGAGATCCAGATCCTTGCGCTGTTCCACGTAAGCGATCCGCTTTTGCACGGCTCTCATCGTCTGACCGTTGAAAGTGACTGTGCCATTAGCGACTTTGATCAGGCCAAGCATGGCCTTGATCATGGTGGATTTTCCTGCACCGTTGGGGCCAATGATACCAGTAATTTTGCCTGCGTTAAAATTCACGGCAACATCAGTGAAGACTGGTGTGTCATCGTAAGCAACAGTGAGGTTTTTGATATTGAGCATAAAACCTCCTGATAAATTAGGGATACTTAAACTATTACATCCTTCATACTACAGAACGTCAAGATTAAAGGCAACCTAAAAGTTTAACCCGCATTAACTTTACCTTGACTGAGCGCAAAAAATCCAGCCTCTGCTTATCCAGGAGGCTGGATTTTGGCGTGTACTGGTGCGCCCATGATCTGCAAAAGCCAATGATCACCACACGAACGCACAAGAATTCCTTGTTCATTTCATACTACAGGTTGTGCTACGATAATTATCGAACCACAACATATAGATAAACGGCGGTGAATTTCTTGAAACATCTCAACATATTGTATATCAGCCTCAGCGGAAACACCACGAATTTTGTCGAGCGGTTGACCCAGCACTTATCGGCGTTCGATGTGCACGTGCACGCGATCAACGTCAAAGCTACGCCTGACCCGAAGCCGCTCGATGCCCCGTTCGTTTCGTTTTTGCCCGCCTTTTTGAAAGGTGGCAACGGCGTGAACAACGGCTACACCGAGATTCTGACCGGCATCTTGGGTGACTATCTCGCCTACGCCGACAACTACCGGCGCTGCGTTGGCATCATCGGCAGCGGCAACCGCAACTTCAACAAGCAGTTCGCGCTAACGGCCAAGCAATACGCCAAGCGCTTCGGTTTCCCCTACCTCACCGAATTCGAGTTGCGCGGCAGCGACAACGATATCCAGCGCATCGGCGCACGACTGCTCCCCTACGCCCAGCCCACCGTTGCGCCACGCAGCTCGACGATAAACCCAGAGCGAAACAGGACGGGCTTAAGGCGTAGCGTAACGTGTGCTGTTGACGAAGCGAATCTATTCGCGTAGTCAACAGTGCCGTTAGGCCTAGCCTGCTGTTCAGCGTAGCTCGACGATAACCCAAAGCGAAGCTGGGCGGTTTTTGCTGGGAGTCTAAGGCAGGACACCGCAGTGATGCATCGCATCGCGAAGGCGTCATGATTTAGACAGCCCAGCATTGCCCAGCGTAGCTCGACGCCAACCCAGAGCGAAGTGGCACGCATTTAGCGCGTATCCCAGCCTCTCACGAAAGGACTCAATATGAAAGACTACTTTTACCTCAACAACCTCGTCAACATCCCCGTCGCCGGTCAGATCCAGCTGCAACACGACCAAGAGGCCTTGCACACCTTCCTCGACGAGGAAATCGTGCCCAACACCGCTGCCTTCGCCGATCTTGACGCCTACCTGGACTATTTGACCGCCAACGATTACATCGACGATGCGGTCCTGGCCCAATACCCACGCGCCTTCGTGAAGGCGTTGTTCGATCGCGTCGCTTCGGCCCACTTCCAATTCCGGAGTTTCATGGGTGCGTACAAGTTCTACGCCCAATACGCACAGCGTACCAACGACAAGACGCAATATCTGGAGAACTTCAGCCAGCGCGTCGTTTTCAACGCCTTATACCTCGGCCATGGTGACGAAGCGCTCGCCGAAGACGTGGCTGATGAGTTGATCGCCCAACGCTACCAGCCGGCGACTCCAACATTCTTGAACGCCGGGCGCAAGCGCCGCGGGCAGATGGTGTCGTGCTTCTTGATCGATGTCAACGACTCGATGCTGGCCATCGGCCGGGCGGTCAACTCTGCCTTGCAGCTGTCGCGCATCGGCGGCGGCGTGGGCGTCAACTTGTCCAACATTCGTGCGGCCGGCGAGCCGATCAAAGATATCGCCAACGCCTCATCTGGCGTCGTGCCGATCATGAAGCTCTTGGAAGACGCGTTCAGCTACTCCAACCAGCTCGGCCAGCGCAACGGCGCCGGGGTCGTGTACCTGAACGTTTTCCATCCCGACATCATGGGCTTCTTGGCCACTAAGCGGGAGAACGCCGATGAGAAGATTCGCGTGAAAACCTTGTCGCTAGGCGTCGTCGTGCCAGACAAGTATTATGAGCTGCTCAAGACCAACGCGCCGATGTACCTGTTTTCGCCACGCGATGTCGAGCGTGAATACGGCAAGCCTTTTGCCTATATCGACCTCACTGCAGAATACGATCGCCTCGTCGCCAACCCGGCCATTCACAAGACGACGATCAACGCCCGCGAGCTGGAACAAGAGCTCTCCCGCCTCCAACAAGAATCCGGCTATCCTTACATATTGAACATCGACACCGCCAACCGCACGAACCCCGTGCCGGGCAAAATCATCATGAGTAACTTGTGCAGTGAGATCTTGCAGCCGCACGAACCATCGGCCCTCAACGCCGACCTATCTTATGACCAAGTCGGCAGCGATATCGCCTGCAACCTCGGCTCCACCAACATCGTCAACATGCTCGAGACGCCTGACTTCGGCCACTCGATCGAAGTCGCCGTGCGCGCGCTGACGACCGTGGTCGACACCACCGACATCAAGGAAGTCCCGACGGTCAACGCCTCAAATCGGCGTTTTCACACAATTGGTCTCGGCGCGATGGGTCTACACACCGCCTTGGCCTTACACCAGATCACGTACGGATCGCCGGAGGCCCTCGAATTCACCGAGGCATATTTCATCGCGTTGAACTACTATTCCCTCCTGGCCTCCAACCGCATCGCCCAAGAACGCGGCGAAAGCTTCGAAGGCTTCGCGCAGTCGCGCTACGCCGATGGCAGCTACTTCGACCAATACCTGGAAGCGGACTTCACGCTCACCTCCGCGAAAAACCGCGCCCTTTTTGCCAAGTTGAACCTGCCGACGCGCGCGGACTGGGCCGCTTTGAAAAAGGCGGTGATGGCTACCGGGCTCTATCATCGCAACCGGCTGGCGGTCGCGCCCAACGGCTCGATATCTTATATCAATGAAACCAGCGCCTCACTGCAACCGATCACCCAGCTGGTCGAACAGCGCCAAGAAAGCAAGGTCGGCTCGATCTTCTACCCTGCGCCATACCTGTCCAACGAGACGCTTCCTTACTACACGCCGGCCTACGACCTCGACCAGCGCAAGATCATTGACACTTACGCGGTCGCTCAAAAACACATCGATCAAGGGATGAGCCTCACGCTGTTCATGCGCTCGGTCCTGCCCGCCGGCTTGTACGAGTGGAAATCGCCCGACCAGCCGAAAATGACGACGCGCGACCTCAACCGCCTGCGCAACTATGCTTGGACGAAAGGCATCAAGTCGCTTTATTACATTCGCACCTTCACCGAAGACGACGAAATCAAAACCGCCAACGAATGCGAATCCTGCATGATCTGAACCGAGAGCGGAGCTGGGCGTATTTAGCGGGTCAGATAGCCTAGCCATCGTGCTTGGGGCGTAGTTGACGCCCAACCAAAGCACCCGACTTTTAGCAATCAGAAACTCAACAATGACCACTCAGAAAACAACATCATCACGGGGGAACACATGACATACCTATATTACAAAGCCATCAACTGGGACGAAACCGAAGACGAATTCGACGCGGTGATCTGGGAACAGCTCACCAACAACTTCTGGCTGGACATCCGCGTTCCCATCACGGAAGACCAGGCCGCTTGGCAACAGCTTGATGCCGCCACGCAAACCAAAATCGGCCGGGCACTCGCCTCTGCCAGCCTGTTTGCCGCCTATCAGTCCGAGCGCTGCGCCCCGGCTTTGCGTGCCTGCCGCCGCACGCAACAAGAAGAAGCGGTGTTGAACATCGCCACCTTCATGGCCTCTGTCCACACCAAGGGCTACACCACCATTTTCCGCGGATTGGGTGAAGACGAGCGCGCCCACGACTTTTTCGCCTGGGCCGACAACGATACGGCGATGCAAGCGGCGATCACCAGGCTTGACACCGCGATCACCAGCGATGCGCCGACCATGCGCCAGGCCGCGTTCATTTTGATTGAAACCGAACTCCTATATGCCAAAATTGCGCCGGTGCTGGCCGTTACCAATCTGCCGAACGTCGCGCGGATGCTGACCAATATTTTGGCTGGTAGTCTGATCTTCGTCAACTACATCGGCTACAAATGGCGCCAAAATCTCGCGACCTTATCAGAAGCCGAACAAACTGCAGCCAAAACGGCGATCTTGGCGCTGGAACAGGCCCTGGCCGCAGACGAGCGCACGTGGCTGGCAGAGCTGGACCCGAGCGCTGCAGAGGCCGCGATCGAGCTGGGCATCAACCACGCCAATGCCCTGTTCGACTTGCCCCTCATCGAGCAAGTCGCCACACCACTGGAAGAACTTGTCCAAACGACCCTCAAGCGCGTGTTGACACAAGCGCCTCAAGAACAGCTCGTCGACGTGGACGCCAGCGAAGCGATGCAAGAATCAGACTACGACTTCTAAACAAGAGCGGAACCGAGCGTACTTAGCGGGTCGGGTAGCCTAGCAAGTGCACTTGGGACGGGTTTAGCCCCGAGTGTGCTGGCATAGCTAGCCGTGCCCGCGTTGCTCGGCGCAGCTCGATGATACAAGAGCGGAACAGGACGAATTTAGCGGTGTGTCTAAGGCAGTTTGGGCGGGAGCCGGCATCGCTGGTGGACGGCCAAGATGACTTAGACGCAACCGCGTTGTCCTGTGCAGCTCGATGATACAAGAGCGAAGCCGAGCAAACTTAGCGGGTCGGGTAGCCTAGCAAGTGCACTTGGGACGGGTTTAGCCCCGAGTGTGCTGGTGTAGCTAGTCGTGCCTGCGTTGCTCGGCGCCTAACACAGAATGATCCCACAGAAAAGGAAGAACCTCATGACATTCACAACCATTAATTGGAACACCATCGAAGACGAATTCGACGAATACGTCTGGGACAAGGCCACCGCCCAGTTCTGGCTGGACACCCGCGTGCCGGTCTCCCACGACCTGGCAACGTGGCGGACGCTTTCACCCACGGAAAAAGACGTTATCAACAAGGCCGTCGGCGGACTGGCCCTGCTGGACACCCTGCAATCCGAAGAAGGGGTCAACGTCATGCGCGAAGACGCGCGCACGCGCAAGGAAGCCGCGGTGATCAACGACTTTCTGATGATGGAATCGATCCACGCCAAGAGCTACGGCACCATCTTAATTTCACTGAACGACCAGAAGACGATCAACGCCACCTACGACTGGATGAACAACGACCCGCGCATGCAATACAAGGCGCGCGTCATCAACGAGATCTACCAAACCGGCAACAATATTGAGAAAAAGGTCGCCAGCGTTTTCCTAGAAGGCATCTTGTATTACACCAACTTCTTCACGCCGCTGTGGTACCGCGGCAACAACAAACTCGCCAACCTCTCGGAAATCATCAAGCTGGTCATCAGAGACGAGTCCGTCCACGGCACCTACCTCGGCTACAAGTTCCAGCTCGGCTTCAACGAGTTGCCAGACGCCCAACAAAAAACGTTCAAGGCATGGATGGACACCCTGCTCGATGACTTGCTGGCCAACGAATTCGCCTTCAGCGACGCGCTGTACGCTCCAATTGGCTTGGCGGATGCGGTCAAGCAATTCGTCCGTTACAACGCCAACAAATCGTTGCAAAACATGGGCTTCCCCGCGCGCTTCGACCACGCTGCGATCGAAGACATCGACCCCATCGTGATGAACGGTATCTCCACAGAAACCGCCAACCACGACTTCTTCTCCCAAGTCGGCGCTGGCTACCTCATGGGCACTGCAGAATCCATGCAGGAAAGCGACTATGACTTCTGAACAAGAGCGAGTTTAAGACCAGGTCAAGACGCAAAACATTCCCTATCTAACACAAGCGCCACCGTATCACGATTCATCCCCTGAATCGCGGTGCGATGGCGCTTGTTTTTTGCGTCTTGCTTGTACAGGCGCGATTTGATTGCGATCTGGTCACGCTTTTGCCTAAGAAGTATTTCCCGGGTTACGCTTTGATCGAACCCGTCTCGCGCAGTTTATTGGTCAACCCAAGCGCCGGCACCATCAAGATCACGGTGAAGATCACCGCCCACAAGAAGCCTTGCTGATAGCTGTGTGCCACTGTCGCCAACGTATGCGCGTGATGACTCTGGAAATTGACGACAATCGTCGCCAGCATGGCGGAGCCGAATGCCCCGCCAACGTTTTGCATCGTACGCGTCGCAATGGAGACCTGGCCGGAGAATTGCTGGTCGGCGCCGACGAACGCATCGGTCATCAACGGACTCAAGATGGCCCCTGCGCCGATTCCCCGCACAAACAACACGCCCATCAGCAACCAAAAATTCGTCGTCTCATCAAAATAGATGAACGGTATCGAACCGACTAATGTGATAGCCAATCCACCAAGCGTGACCAAGCGCGCGCCGATGCTATCGATCAGCCGACCGACGACTGGCCGCGCCACCAACATCCCGATGCCTTGAGGTAACAAGGATAACCCCGCGATCGCCACAGATTCGCCGCGCAAGTTCTGAAAAAACAGCGGCAGCAACAACATCGGGCCGTTGGTGGCCACGCCGGCAAAGAACAAACCGATCATTGAAGCCGAGAAGTTCCGCTGCTTAAACAGACGCAACGGCACGACGGCCTGATCCTTTTTCACAGCTGCCCATAAGCCGAACGCGGATAGGAGTGCAAGTCCGATCAGGACATAGGCAACCGTTGTGCGATTCGTGAAGTTAGCTTTTTGGCTCGCCTGCACCACGCCGTAGATCACGCTCGCGGACCCGGCCGCTAACAACCCGACCCCCGGCCAATCGAAGCGGGCATGAGGTTGCGCTGGCGCTGTTCGTGTCAGTTTCAACCAGATCAGCAGACTGGCGATGATCGTCACCGGCACGTTGATGAAAAAGATCCAGCGCCAGGACAAGCTTTGGACGATCACCCCACCGATCACCGGCCCGACAATGGGACCCAGCATGATCGGCAATCCGACCACTGCCATCATGCGCCCCATCGCCCCGGCCCCTGCGACCTCTACCAGCAAGGTTGTCAATAACGGCGTGATCAGCCCCGCCGTGAAGCCTTGGACAAAGCGTAGGGCGATCAACATATTGATCCCGTTGGCAAACGCCGCGGCCAAAGAGGTCAGGCCAAACAGCATCTCGGCGAGCAATAACACAGCCTTGCCACCGAATTTCTGATTCAGCCAGCCGGTGAACGGCACGGCGACCACCATCGCCAGCAAATAGCCGGTCACCACCCACTGAACAGTATTCAAGCCCGTATTGAAGGCCTTAGATAAGTGATTCAAGGCGATGTTGACCATCGTCGAATCCAGCATCGGCGCGATTGCCCCAAGCACAATGATCCAGGCTTGGTTGAGTACGGATTTGGGTAAGGCATCGGAATTTTTTGCCATGAGAAAACCACCTTTGATTTAAATTTAAGATACTTCGGTTTCTTAATTAAGATACTCGAGTACCTTAAATATTTTTGGCGGTCCTGTCAACGCAATGTGGTAAAGTTAGCGTAGAAAGTTTCAAGAAAGGACAATTCTCATGTCTCAGACTCGCCGCCGCGGCAAAGAACTCGAAGCCGATATTCTCCAAGCCACCTTTGAATTGATCAAGACCTGCCCGTATGACGAGCTCACGATGGAAAAAATCGCCGAGCAGGCCCACACGTCTAAAACCGTCTTGTATCGTCGCTGGAAAACAAAATCCGATGTGGTCATGGCGGCCTTGCGCGCGCAAATTGAGGCCGGCGACTTCACCTTGACCCCGCCAGATACCGGGAGCCTGCGCGGGGATCTGATCAGCTTGTTCGAACTGCTCATGGACCGTCTAGAACAGTTTCACTACCAAAACATGTCCGGATTGATTATGGAGCACGCCGGCAGCATCTCCATGGCCGATTACTTTCAGAAATTCGCACATCAGAACTATCTCACCTTAATCGTCAAAGGCTTCTTCGCCCACGCGCAGGCACGTGGCGAACGCAATGCGAGCCTGATTCCCGATTATGTATACGACCTACCAATTTTACTTGCCCTTGATCTCATCTTCGGCACTGAGCCGGTGACACGCGCCGCCTTCCGTCAGCTCACCGACAGGGTGTTAATGCCGGTTTATGCGCAATATCTCAACTAAAACGACCCGCTCAGGCCTCACGCGCTGAGCGGGTCGTTTTGGCGGATGACAAAAAGGCGGTACCCTCGATTGAAGGGATCGCCTATGCAGGCTTGCATTTAAAATCCTCCCAAACACAATCAGTGATTACGGCTGACCAGTGGCTCGCCGTTGTGGTACGCGTCATAGACCAGGTGATCGCTGTCGTTGGCGTAAAAGACGACTTCTGGCACCGCTTGCCCATTCGCGCGAATTAAGATGACCGTTTTCCCGTTGCTCATCTTGGTGAACGACCAGGTCGCGTCGATGGCATCCCCCAACATTTTCTTTGTCACAACCAAATTACACGTGCGCTCATAAGAATAAAAAGTCGCCTCATCCAACCCGTATAAGCTTTCACCTGGAGAAGTTGAGCCAACCGCCGCGTTATAGACGGACACCTTCGAATCGAGGCGTTGCTGGTAAGCGATGGCTTCGGTTTTAGTCCAGCGTTCGCCTGAGCGGCTGAATGGCGCGATTTGCTTACCATCACCTGTCTTCACCTCTTGCAAGATGCGACTGAACCCCGCCGCAAGGTCCGTGTTCTCCGTCTCATAGAACCACAGCTGATCCCCGTTCGTCGTATTCGATCGCAAAACAACCGGCGTGTCGTCTTGGGTATCTAAAGCGAATAAGTAAAGCGTTGGCGTCGCAGTATCGGCTTGCCCGCCGACCGCCGCGGCATAAACCACAAACCGACCCGATTCCCCATCTTCATACCAGGTCAATTGATCTTCAAGATCGTACACGAAAGCCGTCTGCGACATGCCTCGTAAGACGTCTGGGTACGAATAACCCAAATAATCAACGGAATCTCCTGAATATGTCCCTCGGTACGTTTGGCCCATCTGTGCTTGCCAATCGGCCATGAACGCCGCCAACTCACGAGCTTGCGTCTTAGACCAAGCCTCGTTTTCGCCTGAGGATGACGATTCTTCTGCTGGCTCGCTCTTGATTGAGCCGATCAATGACGAATGCGTCACTTCGGCGCTCGACGACTCATTCGGCCCAGAAACCTTGTGGCAACCGCCTAATACTCCTGCAACCAGTACCGTGACCAACCCTACTCCAAGCCTCATCGCTCACCTCAACGCCTTCAAATCTCGCCTAGCGCATCTGCGTCACCACGTGCAAATGGCTCACTTGATACAGTTCAACCCCCAGGCCACAACCGAACAACGCAAGCGCAACCCCGATGCTGGCCCACAACGTCAGGCCTAAGCCGAACGCGATCAGCGCCAGTGCCCCACCGACCAACCAGGCGAACATCCATGGCAACGCCAGCCGCCGAAACTTGATGGCCAGCCCTCCGTTGACTACGACAAACACGCCGACCAGCCCCCATGCAACCCAGCGCGCCACGCCAGCCGTGATCGAGATCTCAGGCAGCCAAAATATGCCGGCATACGCCCCAATCACGATGACCAGCCCAAGGGCGATACGCCAAAGCGTTTTGCGCTGCAAGTGATTAAAATCTAGGCCCCGAAAGAGCGGGGCGACCAGAAGAAACAAGAACAAGAGAATAAACCAGCTCAACGCTTCCATTAGGTCGAACACCTCGCCCATTCCGAGAGTCCAAACCAGCCCGCCAAGCGCCACCAAGCCCATACCGTTGACCCCAGGCCACAACCGCATCAACCATTGCGTCGCGGTCGCCGCTGGCAACTCACGCACGATTTCATCCGCCGCAGTTTGAGGATCCGTACCGAAGTAATCCTTGGCCGCAATGCCTTCTTTTTGCGCCGTCACCAAATCGATGACGATGTCTTTGATGACGTCTTCGATCGCCGTATTGTCCTTATGCAAGTGTGCCCGAATATAGGTGATCAGCGTCTGCGCATACACCCGATTAAGGCCGTGCAGGGCCACAACCCGCGCATCATTGGCCTTAACCGGATCCAACTTTTTATCCATCTCGCTACCCCTGCTCTTTTCGAATCAAGGCCGTCATTGCCTCAACCAACTGTCGCCATTCCGGTAAAAATGCGGTCACCTGCGCGCGACCGGCGGTGGTCACCTGGTAGTACTTGCGATCCGGCCCCGTCGTTGAGGCGTGGCGCTCCGCGACAATCAAGCCGTTACGCTGCAACTTGAGCAGTAGGGGATACACGGTCCCTTCCGGAATCGCACCGAGCCCGGCTTCGGCCAGCTGTTGCATCAGTGCGTAGCCATAGGTTTCCCCTCGCGCAATGATCATTAGAATGGCGTTTTCGAGAACGCCTTTGAGCAACTGCGAAGAAATTTTGGCCATGGTGTCCCCCTGTTTACTACTTTGCAATACAAAGTATACGGCATCAGTTCTACTTTGTAAAGCAAAGTAGAACACGTGATATCAAAAAAGACGTCACCCTCAACTTGTCAACTACGGAGAAACTCTTGCAGCACTGGTATCACCAGCAATCGGCTTTTGCCGCGGCAATAAACCTCACTAAAGCCTATGTCGTGGAATAGGGCCTCACCGCATTGGTTTTTTGTAGCGGCCACTCAAAAACGCCGCACCCCTTTCACCAGGTACAGCGTTCGCATCGCTACTTCACTTGATCTTCAACGGCTCCAGCTGCTTTTCAATGTCTGGCAGCGCGACATCTGCCGCGGCCAGTGTCGTTGCGGTGTACGCCCCTTCGACCAACGCGACATCGTAGAGGTGCACCGGCTTTTCGGCGAATTCCATCGCCATCTCCAGATTCATCTTGGCGCTACCGAGGTCATAGAACGCCAATAGCTCTGTCGCGCCGTTATTGGCGAACGCGGCCTGAATCTTCTCCATACTCGTTCCCACGCCGCCATCATCGGTTCCGCCGGCTTGCGTGATCGGCACGTCTTTGGCGATCTGCGCCAGCAAGCGCGACACCCCGTTGGCAATTTCCGGCACATGCGACACAATCACAATTCCGAGACTCATAGGCCGGCCTCCAGCAACGCGGAGAAAAGGTACCCGCTGGACATCGCGCCGGGATCGATATGCCCGACGGAGCGTTCGCCGAGATACGACGCCCGCCCTTTGTGTGCGACCAGGGGCGCGGTCGCCTGCACGGCATCATCGATCGCCTGCTGGTCGAGCTTGCCTGCATGGTAAGCGGCCACCAGTGGCGTCCAAGCATCCACCATCGTTTTATCGCCGACCGTCGCGCCGCCGCGCTTCAAGATTCCAGCCAGCGCCGCATCGAGCCACTCGTTCACATCCGTTGTGGTCTTGGCGGCCTTCGCCATTTCCAAAAAGGCCGTGCCATATAACGGCCCAGATGCACCGCCGACCTTAGAGATCAGCGCCATCGCCACGGCCTTCAACGTCGCCATCGAATCAGCCTCTGCCGGCAATTTTGCCAGCGCCTCTTCGATCGCTACCGCACCGCGCGCCATGTTCCCGCCGTGATCGGCATCCCCGATCGGCGTATCCAACTCACTGAGATAAGCCTGATTGTCCTGGACGCGAGTCGTCCAGCCAGTCAACCACTTAGTTAATGCTTCTTCCATAGTCATATTCCTTTCTAAATCACGCTGTCATCGTGGTGCTAATTCGCCGCTGGTAGGCCGTTAGGCGAAGCTGCGCGGGGCCAACGGGCTAGGCCTAACGGCACTAATGTCTGCGCGAACAAGTTCGCTCCGTCAATAGCACTCGTTACGCTACGCCCTAAATGCGGCCCCGCTTCGCTCTGGGATTTTTTCGTCGAGCTGCACAGGACAACGCGGTTGCGTCTAAGCCATCTCGGACGTCCACCGGCTTTGCCGGCTCCCGCCCAAGTTGTCTTAGACACACCGCTAAATTCGTCCTGCTTCGCTCTGGTTTATCGTCGAGCTGCGCTGAGCAATGCTGGGCTGTCTAAGCCGTGACCCCTCCGCGATGCTTCGCATCTCTGCGGTGTCCCGTCTTAGACTCCCAGCAAAAATCGCTCAGCTCCGCTCTGGAGTTTTACCATGCGACGGTTTCTACCGGGTAGTTCAGATACTCCAGCCACTTGGCGTCTGCTAGCTCCAGCACCGTCAAAGACAGGCCGGCCATGTCGATGGAGGTCATGTAGTTGCCGACCTTCGTGAACACCGGCGTGATGTTTTTGGCCGCGAAGTCGTCCAAGACATCGTTGGTGAAGATGAACTGCTCCATCAGCGGCGTCGCGCCCATGCCGTTGATCAGCACCGCGTATTGCTTATCAGGCACGAGCGAGAAGGCCTCATCAAGCTTGGAAAAAAGCTCCTGCGCCAAGTCTTTGGAAGGCCGCAACTTCTCCCGCCGGTATCCCGGTTCGCTGTGGATGCCCACGCCATATTCGATCTCGTCTTCCGCCAAGGTAAAGCCTGGCTTGCCGGATTCTGGAACCGTCGCCGCAGACAGTGCGACTGCTAGCGTCTTCAGGTGCGGCATCACGGCTTGGGCGAGGGTTTCGATTTCATCAAGCGTCGCGCCTTGGTCTGCGGCTGCGCCTAAAAGCTTGTGCATCAACACCGTCCCGGCCACGCCGCGGCGGCCTTGCGTATAGAGGCTGTTTTCCACGGCGATGTCGTCATCAACCACGATACTTTTGACCGCGATATCGTCGAGCTCTGCCAAGTCCTTGGCCATGTCGAAGTTCATCACGTCACCAGAATAATTCTTGATGATCATGAAGACGCCTTGGCCATGGTCGACGGCCTTGATCGCCGCATAGATCTGGTCTGGGGTCGGCGACGTGAAGACTTGCCCGGCGACGGCCGCCGACAGCATCCCCTTACCGACGAAGCCGGCATGGGCAGGCTCATGGCCGCTTCCGCCGCCGCTGACTAGCCCGACTTTGCCTTGCATCGAGGCCTCGTCGCTGCGCACCATCGCCGTCGTATCAGGAATCTGCTTGAGATATTGCGGATATGCCCGCACCAGCCCGCGAACCATTTCGGGAACGACTTGATCAGGTGCGTTGATGATTTTCTTCATATTAACACGTCCTTTCTCTGCGTTACCTCTATTCTACCGCGCCAACGTTTACATTGCGAAGAAGGTGATCGTTTTATTAGGTAAAAAAACGCTTCGGCGGTACACTAAGGTCATAGGAGGTGCTTTTATGACTAGTTTTCCTCGCCGCGATCCCGCGACTGATTCCTTGTTGACACCGGAGAATTCCGCGCTGCTTATCATTGACTACCAACCCACCCAGATTCAATCGATTCGTTCGATCGATCACCCAACGCTGATTCAAAACATTGAGATGACCGTGCGCCTAGCCAACATCTACGACGTGCCGATCGTCTTATCCACCGTCAACGTCGCCACGGGCCGCAACCAAGACACCATCTCGCAGTTGCGCGAACTGCTCGCAGACGTACCGAGCTACGATCGCACCAGCATCAACGCGTGGCAGGACAAAGATTTCGTCGCTGCCGTTGAAAACACCGGCCGCAACAACCTCATCATGTGCGGCCTCTGGACAGAAGCCTGCCTGACGTTCCCAACACTAGATGCCCTGCGCGCCGGCTACAACGTTTTCCCAGTCGTCGATGCGGTCGGTGGCACCAGCACCATCGCGCACGAAACCGCGCTGCGCCGCGTCGAACAGGCAGGTGCTGAGCTGATCTCCAACGCCCAGCTCGCCTGCGAATGGCAGCGCGACTGGAACCGCACCGACACCGTCCCCGAATTCGTCCAGCAGCTGCTCGGCGCCGGCGATTTCATCCAGCTGTGAAATATGCGACAAAAAAAACTCCAGATCAATGATCCGGAGTTTTTTTATGGCATCAGCTTAAGCGCGTTTCTTCAAGCTGGTCCCACCTAAGCCGAACAAGACACCCATGACCGCTAGAACCCCTAGTGCAGTGACACCAGGATTAGTCGCGTCTCCGGTCTTCGGCATCGCCGCAGCCGTTGACTTCGGTGCGGTGGCAGTTGCTGCAGAAGCCTTAGCCACCGTGGTTGCGGCTTTGACAGCCGTAGCCTTAGGCGTAACTGCAGTGTCCGCCTTCGTCACAGTCGCAGCTTTCACCGTTGCCGTCTTGGTAGGTGCGGTTTCTTTAGCCTTCGCTGCCGCTGCGGCCTTCTCAGAAGCTAGCGTCGACATGTTCGGGGTATCCGCAATCGAACCTGTCCGTGCCGCATCACTGGCAATCGTCGACTTGTTCGGCGTATCTGCAATCGAGCCTGTTCGTGCCGCGTCACTGGCAATCGTCGACTTGTTCGGCGTCTCCACTGTGTAGTGGTAGTAGTCCTTCGCCGCAGTAGCCTCTTGTGCCATCGTGATTTCCTTACCCTTGGAGTAAGTTAACTGTTGTTGTGCATTCGCCTGCTTGGCTGCGGTAGCAAACGCGGCAGACTTCGCCGCAGCAGCTTCTTGTGCCATTGTGATTTCTTTACCCTTGGAGTAAGTCAATTGCTGTTGTGCATTCGCCTGCTTGGCTGCAGTAGC
>CAKQZO010000025.1 GCA_934293835.1 uncultured Lacticaseibacillus sp.
ACCAAAAACACCCAACTAAGCAGTTATACGACCAAGCTCGCCGCCAAGCTGAACCAGACCCGCAAGGCGCCTCAAGACGCGAAAGTGGTCGCGGCCGACGGGAAGTTCGTGGTTAAAAAAGAGCAGGCCGGAAATCAAATCGACAGCACCAAGCTGACGACGGCGGTGACGAAGGCCGTCAGCACCGATCACCAGACGATCGCGGTCGCCAAGACGTACACGCAGCCTAAGATCACCGCCACCTCCGCCAGTCTGAAGAAGGCGGCCACTGAGTTGTCCAAGATCGCTAAGATCAAGGCGCAGGTGAAGGTCACCAACCACACGGTGACGATCCCGACGGCCACGCTTCAAACCTGGCTGAGTTATAACCACGGGGTGCAGGTCAATACGACCAAGGTCGCCGCGTATGTGGCCCACCTGGCCAGCACCTATAACACCTATGGCAAGACACGCACGTTCAAGTCGACCAAGCGCGGGACGGTGAGCGTGCCTGCGGGGACTTATGGTTGGACGATTTCGCAAACCAGCACGACCAACGCGTTGATCGCAAGCATCAAGGCGGGGCAAGACTTCACCAAAGAAGTGTCTTGGAGTGGTTCCGGCTACCATAGCGACGGCACCGACATTGGCAGCACGTATGTCGAAGTCGATGTCACGAACCAACACGAGTACTTCTATAAAGATGGGAAGCTGGTGCTGGATTCTGCCGTCGTTACAGGTAAGCCAGGCCAAGACACGCCTAAGGGAGTCGATTTCGTCTGGAACAAGATCCGCAACAAGACGCTCACCGGCAAGAACGACGATGGCTCGAGTTATGCGAGTCCGGTCAGCTACTGGATGCCGGTCGATTACACTGGCGTGGGGCTGCACGATTCGTCCTGGCAGAAGAAATACGGCGGTGACTGGTACAAGAAGCACGGCTCCCATGGCTGTGTGAACAACCCGCCAACGTTTATGGCCAAGCTCTATGCGGCGGTGCCGCTGGGGACACCGGTCATCATTTTCTAACAATGAGTTGAAGGGTCTCGATGCGAGGCTCTTTTTCTTTGCCAAGCCAGGGGCAAGCAATCACATCAAATGCGGTGAGGCCACGCGCGACAGCGAGGCCAGATAAAGCGAGAGGACGACGATATGGATTATCAAACAGCAGTCACATTCATTCATGCTTTACCACGATTGGCCAAAGACGGGAGTCACAAGCGCATCAATGCGTTGTTGGCAGCGTTAGGCCATCCTGAAGCCAACCAGCAATATATTCACGTTACGGGCACGAACGGCAAAGGCTCGGTGGCCAATGCCACCGCCCATATTTTGGAGGCAGCCGGGTTGCGCGTGGGGTTGTTCACGTCGCCGTTCATCATGCGCTTCAACGAGCGGTTCATGATCGATCATCAGCCGATTCCAGACCCAACCTTGGCTGCGGTGACGACCCGGGTTGCGGCCGCTTTGGCCAAGCTGCAGGCGCAACAGCCCGCTTTTGTCGTGACCGAATTCGAGTTCGTCACGGCGCTGGGGTTGGTGTATTTTCATGACGCAGGCGTTGACGTGGCCGTGATCGAGGTCGGCATCGGCGGGAAGGAAGATTCGACGAACGTGATCATGCCACAAGTCGCGGTGATCACCAGCGTCGGGTTGGATCACCAGGCGCTGTTGGGCAAGACGATCACCAGTATCGCGACGCACAAGGCGGGCATCATCAAGCCCCAGGTGCCGGTGGTCACCGGCGCCTTGCCTGAAGCGGCCAAGGCCGTGGTCGCCGCGCGGGTGACGGCGATGCACAGCCAATGGGATGCTTATCCTGAGACGTTTGTGGCGAATGCGGCAATGGCATTTGATTGGGGGCAGACGTTCACCTATCAAGACGCTGATGGGCGCCTGCGCGACCTCACGATTCCTTTGGTCGGCACCTATCAGCCGGCCAACATGGCCGTGGCGATTCGTGCTGCCAAGCGTTTTGCCCAAGGCGCGGCGCTGGCATTGAGTGAGGCGGCGATCAGGGCCGGTTTGCAGGCCAGCGTCTGGCCAGGGCGGATGGAGAAAATCAGCAGTCAGCCGCTGATCATTCTCGATGGGGCGCACAATCCCCAAGGCATTCGCGGGCTGGTGCAGACGCTGGCGGGCCTGTTTGGCGAACAGGCCGTGACCGTGATGGCTGGGGTGTTGAAGGACAAAGATGTCACCACGATGATCGAACAACTGCGCGGCAGCCAGCACCGACTATGGCTGGTGCCGGTGCCTAACACACCACGGGCCACTGCGCTCGGTGATTATCCGGCCAACGTCAAGCATTTTGACCGCTGGCAAGAAGCGCTTGCGGCTTATCGCCAGGAGGCCACCGGCGAGCCGCTGGTCATCACGGGGTCGCTTTATCTGGTTGCCGCGGTGCGCCAAGCGCTGATGGCGCCGTAAGCGGACTTTGTCGCGGCAAGACATGCCTAAACGCAGCTAGATCGCAAATCTATTAAGCGGAGGTGGTCAAGATGAGTGAAGGCTTATACGAGCGCGTGTTCGCGCATGGCGCCAGCGGGTTAGACGATGAACAACTGCTGCGGGTCTTGTTGCGCAGCGGGAGCCAGGCGGTGCCGCTGACGGCAACCGTCGCCGCGCTGTTGCAGGCTTATCCGCACCTGGCGCGGTTGGACCATGCCAGTGGCGTACAGTTAGCGACGATTCCAGGCATTGGGTTGAGCAAGGCGGTAGGGATCATCGCCGGGTTGGAATTAGGCCTGCGAGTGAGCGCGCAAGAAGGCTTGCGGTATGGTGAGGTGCGCTCTTTGGCCGAGCTTGGTGGCCGGCTGGTCAAGCAACTGCGCGGGGTGAAGCAGGAACAGTTTATCGCGATTTACCTCGATGCGCGGTTGGCCGTGATCGAACAGGCGACGATGGCACTAGGCGGGCTGAGCGCGGCGGAAGCTGATCCGCGCGTCGTTTTCGCCAAAGCCTTGCGTCTGAACGCCAGCCACCTGATCATCGCACACAACCATCCGAGCGGCGACCCGACGCCGAGTGGCGCGGACATCGATGTGACCGCCAGATTCATCGAAGCCGGCGCGATCATCGGGGTGGTGGTGCTCGATCATTTGGTGATCGGCCAGGCTCATTATCATTCGTTTGCACAAAACGATGAAGGGTTAAATTTTTTCAAATAATCGCCGGTTCTTAAGGATTCTGACACGCGAGCTGTGGAAGGCGAAGACAGTTGTGCTATAATCTGAGAGACCACATTACAGAAACGCGTTGAAGGAGAGAACATCTTGTTTGGATTAGGAGCTAAAAATATCGGGATCGATCTCGGCACCGCCAATACTTTGGTGTATGTCGATGGCAAGGGAATCGTGTTGCACGAACCTTCTGTCGTCGCCAAGAACACGCAAAGTGGTGAAATCATTGCCGTCGGTGAAGAAGCCCGAGCAATGATCGGCCGGACCCCGGCTAATGTCACCGCGATTCGCCCGATGAAAGACGGCGTGATCGCCGACTACGATACGACTGCCGCGATGCTGAAATATTTTATGGAAAAGGCCCTCGGTGGCGCTGGCACCCATCCGCAAGTGATGATCTGCGTTCCTAGCGGTGTGACGGAAGTGGAGAAGCGCGCCGTAATCGACGCGGCCAAGGTCGCAGGCGCCAAAGAGGCCTTCGTGATCGAAGAACCTTACGCCGCAGCGATCGGGGCCGGCTTGCCGGTCATGGATCCGACCGGGTCGATGGTCGTTGATATCGGCGGCGGGACGACTGACGTGGCGACGATTTCCTTAGGTGGGATCGTCTCCAGTCGCTCGATTCGCATGGCCGGTGACAAGATGGACGAAGCGGTGATCTCGTATATCCGCCAGAACTACAACTTGTTGATTGGGGAGCGGACCGCAGAAGACGTTAAGATGCAATGCGGCTCCGCGTCGATCGAACGGGCCAAAGAAATTGACGGCCTGACGATTCGTGGCCGCGATCTGTTGACCGGCTTGCCGAAGACGGTCGAGGTGACGGCGGTGGATGTTGCCACAGCCATCAACGAAATCGTGCTGGCGATCATCGATGCCGTCAAGGAGACGCTGGAAGAGACTTCCCCAGAAATCGCGGCCGACGTGATCGATCACGGGATCGTTTTGACCGGTGGCGGGGCGCTTTTGAAGCATCTGTCTGAGGTAATCTCAGACGCCGCGCAAGTGCCTGTGTTCATCGCCCAAGATCCGCTCGATTGTGTCGCGATCGGGACCGGTGAGTCTTTGAAGAACATCGAAGTGTTGAAGAAGCATTAAGCGAAGCGGCCGGCCAGCGCGGTCGGCCGTTTTTGATTAAGTCTTATCCATACTGAAATAATGAGAGCGAGTGTGACATGAACAAGTTCTTCTCGAATAAAAAATTAATCGTGGTCATGGTTGCGCTTCTGCTGAGTCTGGGGCTGGTGTCTTATTCCGTTGCGGTCCGAGACAAGCGGAGTACGCCGCCGGTGATTCAACAGCTCGGCAATGATGTCGTCGGCATCGTGGCTCGCATCGTGACGAGCCCGGCGCAGTGGGTCAAAGGCGGGCTCGATGACATCGATGATTTGATGGATGCGTATAGCGAAAACAAGACGCTCAAGGCGCAGATCGAAGACCTCGCCCAAACCAAGGTGCAAGCGCAGACGTTGCGGCGCGAGAATGCCGCGTTAAAAAAGCAGCTCAAGCTCGATGCCACATTGACGGACTACACCCAGATCAACGCCTCAGTTATGTTGCGCAGTCCGAGTGACTGGCGCAACATCGTGGTCATCAACAAAGGCCAAGGCGCAGGCGTGAAGAAGAACATGCCGGTTATGGCGGGTTCAGGCGTCGTCGGGCGCATCATCGAAGTCGACAAGACCTCGGCTAAAGTCGAGATGTTGTCAACGGATAACAAAGCCGCCGATCATTTTGCCGCGCAGGTCACCACGGCCGACGGGGCCACGATCAACGGCGTGATCACCGGCTACCAGCAAAAAACCGGGTATCTGATCTTGGGTCAGCTGAATACCGACAAAAACATCAAAAAAGGCCAGCAGGTCGTGACCTCCGGGCTCGGTGGCGCGACGCCGAAGGGCTTGTTGCTGGGAACAGTCGAGACGATCAAGAAAGACGATTACGGCCTGGCCAACACGGTTTATCTCAAACCGGCGGCCAACCTTGATGACCTCAGCGTCGTCACCGTGATCGCGCGGACCGTTGCAAGCGACTAGCTGGTTTGATTGTGAAGGAGGAAATCATGCAGACTCAACGTCCTTTCACCGGTCATGGTTGGGTCGTCTTGCTCTTGTTCGTCGCGTTGTTGTTAGATGGCGTCTTGAGTCTGGTGCTCGGCCAATGGTTGCTGACCGCCCATTTTTCTGGGGTGCCTCAGCTGACTTTGATCACCATGTTGATGGTGGTGATTTTCTTGCCGGAAGAGAATTACATCGTGCTCGAAGCGGTGGCTTTCGGGCTGGTGTTTGATATTATTTATACTGGGATCTTAGGGATCAACGCGCTGATCTGGCCGTTGATCGTCTACATCGCTGTGCAACTGCGGCAGTTTGTCCCGAAGTCGCCGCTGTTTGTCGGGGCGCTGGTGGTGATCGCCGTTACCATCTTTTCGGTGGCGAATTACGCGTTGAATCAGATGATCGGCTATGGGCCAGACAGCATCGTCTTGCTGGTGTCGGCGCATCTCGGGCCGTCTTTGTTGGTTAATCTGGTCTGCTTTGCGATTGTTTATTTGCCTTTGAGCCGATTATTGATAAACTTAAGAAGAAGTTAGTGAACGCCACCGGCTTGCCGGTGGTGTTTTAATAGCGGGCGTTGCCCGTATCGTGAGGTGAGAGTGTGGATGCAGTGATTTTGAAGGGGCGCAAGGACGGTTTCGAGCTACAGCTGGCCGACACCGAGAGTTGGTCAGACATCTTGGGAAGTTTAGAGGAACTACTCCAAAAGCTTGCCCAAGATACCCCAGAAGGACAGGTCGACTTCTTGTTGAGCACTGGGAATCGGTTGTTGACTTCTGACCAGCAAACAGAGATTCACCGCGTGTTCGATCGGTTTTCGCGGTTTGAGATCAAGGCCGTTCAGGCGGCCGTCGAAGACGCTGCGACCCTGCGTGCGCGGTTGCAGGCGCGCACGATCCATCTTGTCGGCGGAATCATCCGCTCGGGCCAGCTACTGGAGTACAATGGGGATGTCTTGTTTGCCGGGGTGTTGCATCGCTCGGGCACGCTGAAAGCTACCGGTAGCATCTTCGTGATGGGCGCGGCCGAAGGGTTGTTGATCGCCGGCGCCAGCGGTGATACCGGCGCGGTGATTGCCGGTGATATCAGCCAGGCCGCGCAGATTCGCATTGCCGACACGGTGGAGATCATCGACGCCAACGACTACAATGCCAAGACGCTGAGCTACATCAGTGATCTACATATCTTAGAACACGGGTCGATCGACGCCTTGGCGAAGATGCGACCAAAACTTTTCCGGAAACTGGAGGACTTGTAATTGGGAACAGCATTAGTTGTCACTTCAGGTAAAGGTGGCGTTGGCAAAACGACCACCAGTGCGAATATCGGGACGGCCCTGGCGCTTCAAGGCAAGCGGGTGGTGTTGTTAGACCTCGACATCGGCCTGCGCAACCTGGATGTGGTCTTGGGCTTGTCCAACCGTATCATCTACGATATCGTCGATGTCACGACGGGGCGCGCCAAGTTGCATCAGGCGTTGATCAAAGACAAGCGCTTCGACGACCTGTTGTACGTCTTGCCGGCCGCGCAAAATGCCGAAAAAGACGCTTTAGAGCCGGAACAGGTGGTCGAGATCGTCACCCAGCTACGCGACGAGTTTGATTTTATCATCTTGGATTCGCCTGCCGGAATCGAGCAAGGTTTTCGTAATGCTGTCGAAGGCGCCGACGGGGCAATCGTCGTCACCACACCGGAGATCAGCGCGGTTTCTGATGCCGATCGCGTCGTGGGCTTGCTCGAACAGCGCGATATGGTTTATCCGCCGCGCTTGGTCATCAACCGTATCCGGCAGCACATGATGGATGACGGCAGGTCGATGGATGTCGACGAGATCACGCAACACCTCGGCATCGACTTGTTGGGGATCATCATCGACGACGATGATGTCATCGCTACCTCCAACAAGGGGGAGACGGTCGTGATGAACCCTGATAACCTCGCCAGCCGCGGATATCGCAACATCGCCCGCCGGCTGTTAGGCGAATCGGTGCCGTTGATGAAGCTTGAACAGAAGAAGGTCGGCTTCTGGGCGCGGTTGTTCCATCGCGGCTAGGCAACGAATTTGCCGATAGGGGTTGACATTTGATTAGAAAATGATTAGTGTTAGTCCCATAATAATTCAATGCGTTGAGTGGAATCGGATCGAGTTGCGATCTCAAGCGAGCCTGGAGCGGTGAAAGCCGGGTGGTCGTCTCGATACCTCACATCCACGAGTGCATGGCTGAACGAAGTAGGCTGTGCCGGTTGGCTCGTTATCGCCGTGGTTGAAAAACACAATGAGGTCGGTATCGCGAGACATCGACGAACATGAGGTGGCACCGCGGCATTCAAGTCGTCCTCAAACAGCTTAGGCTGTTTGGGGACTTTTTTGTGGTCACGGGTTTTCAACCACCTGAGGCCGCAGTGGTGACGCTGCGGCGAAGTGAGGTGGCACCACGCACAAGCGTCCTCTCGTACGATTTTTTGTATGAGTGGTCGCTTTTTTTAGTTGACGCGTTAGGTTTTGAGGAGGGTAATCGATATGCACTATGTATTCCAGATTTTACCGGCATTATTGGCAGGGGTGAAGACGACGCTGAGCGTGTTTTGCTTGACGTTGATCGGGGCGATTCCGTTGGGGATGTTGTTATCGGTGGGCTTGATGCACAAGGCCAAGTCTTGGCTGGGCAAGCTCGGCAACTGGTTATTGACCGCTTACGTCTGGCTGTTCCGCGGGACGCCGTTATTGTTGCAGTTGATCTTCGTGTTCTATGGCCTGCCGCTGATCGGCATCGTCTTTGACCGCTTCAACGCCGCGATTTTCGCCTTCATCTTGAACTATGCGGCGTATTTCGCCGAGATCTTCCGCGGCGGCTTCGGCGCTGTCGAAGAAGGCCAGTTCGAAGCCGCAACGGTGCTGAACATGACGCGTTGGCAGACCCTGCGCTACGTCGTGATTCCGCAAGTCTTGAAGATCGTGTTGCCATCGATGGGTAACGAAGTCATCAACTTGGTCAAGGATTCCAGCCTGGTTTACGTCATCGGGTTAGGCGACTTACTTCGGGCCGGGAACGTCGCGACGGCACGCGACGTGACGCTGGTTCCGTTGGTCTTGGTCGGCGCGATCTATCTGGTGATGACCGCGGTGTTGACCTGGGGCCAGAAAAAAGTCGAGAAGTCGTTCTCGTATTATCGCTAGGAGGCAAGCACGATGTTAGAACTCAAAAAGATTAGTAAAGCATTCAACGGTCAGCAAGTCCTTGCCGACATCAACGTGACGATCGAAGATCACAAGACGCTGGCGATCGTCGGCCCATCTGGCGCAGGGAAGACGACGCTTTTGCGGATCATCGCCGGCTTGACCGCTAAAGATTCGGGCGAATTCATCTGGGAAGGTAAGCCAACCACGGCGCAACAGCTCCGCAAAGACGGCGTGATCGGGGTTGTGTTCCAAAGCTTCGAGCTCTTCCCGAACATGACCGTCTTGCGCAACATCACGCTGGCCCCGATCCTGTCTGGAATCGCACCGGCAGAGGCAGAAAAGCAGGCGCGGGAGTTGCTGGCACAATTGGAGCTGGCCGAACAAGCCGACGCTTATCCGTATTCGCTGTCCGGCGGCCAAAAACAGCGGATCGCGATTGCACGCGCCTTGGCCTTGAAGCCGCAGATCCTGTTGTATGATGAACCGACCTCCGCGCTGGACCCTAACTTGCGGCACAGCGTGGCGATGCTGGTCAACCGGTTCAAAGCCGATGGCATGACGCAGGTCGTGGTGACGCATGACATGGATTTTGCCCAAGAAGTCGCCGATACGACCTTCACCGTCAACAAGCTAGGCGGTGACGCGCAATGAAACGCTGGCTAAAATTCACCCTGGCCGCGCTGATCGCGTTAGTGGCCGTCGGGGCGAGCGGTTGTGCGCGGCGCACCGCCCAGAACTCTTGGCCGCGCATTAAGCAGACCAAGAAGGTCGTGATCGGCCTCGATGATTCATTCGTGCCGATGGGCTTTCGCGAGAAGAACGGGAACTTGGAAGGCTTCGATATCGACTTGGCCAAGGCGGTGTTCAAACTCTACGGGGTCAAACCGGATTTTCAATCGATCGAATGGTCGATGAAAGAAACCGAGATGAAAAACCAGACGATCGATCTGATTTGGAACGGTTATTCCAAGACGCCGGAACGGGCGAAGAAGGTGGCCTTTTCCAACGATTACCTGGTCAATCACCAGTTGCTGGTGACCAAGACCAAAGACCACATCAACTCGTTTGCCGACATGCGCGGCAAATCCTTAGGGGTGCAGACCGGCTCGAGTGGGGCGGCGGCCTTAGACGCCAACCCCAAGTTGCTGAAACAATACATCAAGGGCCAAGATCCGGTGTTGTATGACACGTTCACGAACGCATTTTTGGATCTGAATGCCGGGCGCATTCAAGGCATCTTCATGGACGAAGTCTACGCCCGCTATTACGTCGCTCACCAGCCGAATCCGTCCAGCTACAAGATCCTGACCTCAGACGGATTTGATTCCGAGGCCTTCGCCGTCGGGATGCGCAAGTCCGACACGGAGTTGCAGGCTAAGATCAACGCAGGGTTCAAAACCTTAGAGAAGAACGGGACGATGGCCAAACTCAAACACAAATGGTTCGGGGCAGATGCCAACTGAGCGATTATGCTAAACTAATAGGGGATGCGACTTGTCGCATCCCCTATGTTGCGCTTTAGGTGAAAGGAGGGGAGACCATGTGGCTATTCGGAATCGGCGTGGTGATCGTCGTGCTTAACGCAATCTTGGCGATGATCACGGTGTTTTATCAGCCGCGCGACATCGCCGCGACTTGGGCGTGGCTGTTGGTCTTGCTCCTGTTGCCGGTGGTGGGGTTGGGGCTGTACTTGATCTTCGGCCGCAAGCTGTCTGCTAACAAGCTCAATGCCTTGGCGACGCAACGGCGCCTGGGGATCGATGAAATGGTGGCCTCGCAACAAGAGGCGATCAACGTCGGCGCCGGTTTGATCGGGCAGCAGCAAACCGCCGGGGTTCCGGAGCTGGTGCGGACGCTGTTGCAGATCGATGGTGCCTTGATCACGACGATGAACACCGTGACGCTAGAATCTTCAAGGCGGCGCTTCACCAAGACCTTGTTCGCAGATATCGAGCAGGCCCAAGACCACCTCCATCTGGAGGCATACACGATCGAACCGGATGCGATCGGCCAGCGGCTGCGCAACTTGCTGGTCCAAAAGGCTCAGGCAGGCGTGCGCGTGCGGGTGATGTATGACACCTTCGGTTCGCATCGCCTCAACGCGCGGTTTTGGCGCCCGTTAACGGCTGCCGGTGGCCAGGTCGCCCCGTTTTTTGCGACGCGGGCGGCACGGCTGAACCCGCGGATCAACTTTCGTAATCATCGCAAACTCACCGTGATTGACGGCAAGATTGGTTACATGGGCGGCTTTGATATCGGTAACTCGCCGCGCCACCTGCCGATCCGCCAAGACCTCCAGCTGCAGGTGACCGGCCAGGCCGTGACTGTGTTGCAGGCGCGCTTTTTCACTGATTGGAACACCACGGCCAAGATCAAGAAGGTGCATTTTCAAGACAGCTATTTCCCCGCACCGATCGATGGCGGCCAAACGACGATGCAGATCGTAGCCAGTGGGCCGGAACAAGACTATGATGCCCTGCGGCTAGGCTACTTGCGCTTGATTGCAATGGCCAAGTCGAGTATCTGGATTCAGACCCCGTACTTCGTGCCAGATGAGAGTCTGCTCGACGCGCTGATCTTTGCGGCCAATGCCGGAATCGATGTGCGCATCATGGTGCCGCGCCACACGAATCAGCCGCTGATGGCCGCGGCCTCGAGCTTCTATATCGATCGCGTCGTGGCCGGTGGTGGGCAAGCCTATTATTATGAGGCGGGCTTCTTGCATGCCAAGACGGTGGTGGTCGATGCGAAGATTTTGGCGACTGGGACGGCAAACTTTGATATCCGTAGCTTCAAGCTGAACTTCGAGATCACCGCGTTCATCTACGACGAGGCGCTAGCCAAGCAGGCCCACGAGCTGTTTTCGCTGGACTTGACCAAGGCGACGCCGTACCCGTTACATACAGTTTTGAAGCGGCCGCACCTCAGCCGGCTGGGCGCCGAGCTGGCGCGCTTGCTGGCGCCGATCTTGTGAGTAACAGGCTTTTGACATGTCACACAAACAGACTAACCTTAGTGGTGAAGAATGGTTCGATGGAATCTTTCTTCGCCACTTTTCGTTTAGGCGTAAAGTGGTAGTGAAGTCGACCTGTCGTAGCTTTTTTTGGCGCTAGACGTCGCAACACAAAAATAAGCAGGGGGAAGACAGTTGTCTTCCCCCTGCTTATGCGCGTTGGTTAACTGAATGCTGCCAGGGAGCCGAGAATCGCACCTAAAATGGTGACGATGAGCATTGCCCATGCGGCAATATGGGTGATCCACCAGAACTTGGTGCGCTCTTTCTTCATTCGCCGAGAAACCTCCTTGTGCCATGTTTTCCTATAGTGTACCCGTTTCTTAAAGAAGCGGCAAATCAAATCGCGGTCCCTTTTGATTTTGGCCAATAACCGGTATGATGAGAGGAGAAGTGCACGGATGCGTGCAAAAGGCGGTGGACGATGATTCGAATCTTGGCAATCTGCATCCCGATCGGGTTATGGGGTTTGTTGTTGGGGCTGGTCGGCAAGGCACATTATCGGCATAATTTTTGCTTTTTTTTACTGGCAGGCGCCAACTTCATGGCGATTTGGCAGCTGACCCAGAGGCGTTCAGGCGATTATCTGTGGTGGACCCTGCTGGCCGCGGCGGTGGCCGCCGGCCTGGTCGCCTGGTTGGTGATCATCGATGAGCGTGACTTGCTGTTTCACCGCTATTGGCACCGGCTCGCCCGCGTCTTGGTGATCGCCTCCACTTGCTGGTGGGTGGCGGCGATTATCTTCTCAAATTAGGGCAGCATCCCCACTTTTACCCATATGCACAAACCCTTGCAACCACGGCGTTGCGAGGGCTTTTTTGTTACAATTGTTAAGAATTTAACGTGGTACAAGGGAATGTGGGGGTTGTTGTGGTGGAACGTGGGGGATTGTGGTAGACTAAAATCAATGTTGGGAGGTGATCCCATGCTCATGGGCGAGTTTCATCACAGCATCGATGCCAAAGGGCGGCTGATCGTGCCGGCGAAGTTTCGCGACGCGCTAGGCCCCGCATTTGTGCTGACTCGGGGCATGGATGGTTGTCTTTTCGGTTATCCATTATCAGAGTGGCAAAAACTACAAGAAAAATTGGCCGGATTACCCTTAGCCAAAAAAAGCGCGCGGACGTTCTCTCGGATGCTGTTATCCGGGGCGGCGGAATGCGAGCTGGATAAGCAAGGCCGGATCAATCTTCCCAACAATCTCATCACCCACGCGGCGTTAGCCAAAGAATGTGTCTTGATCGGGGTTTCTAACCGGATCGAGATCTGGAGTGCCGACCGGTGGGCGACATATTCCGAAGAAGCCGAAGATGACTTCGACGATATCTCTGAAAATCTAATTGACTTTGGACTGTGATCATGACTGAATTCACTCACGAAACTGTGCTGCTCCATGAAGCAGCCGCTAACCTAGCGATCCGCCCAGAAGGCGTGTACGTCGATGCCACGCTTGGCCGAGGCGGCCATACACGCGAGATCCTGGCCCAACTGACGACCGGTCAGTTGTACGCGTTTGATCAAGACGAAGAAGCGATCGCGGCGGTGCAAGCCGCGATGGTGCCGCAACCTGAGAATCTGCACCTGATTCACACCAACTTTCGGCACCTGCAAAGCGCCTTAGCCGCAGTGCAGGTGAGCCATGTTGATGGGGTGTTGTATGACTTGGGCGTGTCGTCGCCGCAGTTTGATGACTCCAAGCGTGGGTTCAGCTACCGGTTTGATGCGCCGCTAGACATGCGCATGGATCAAAGCCAGGCGCTGACGGCCAAGACGGTCATCAACGACTGGGCGTTCAATGATCTCGTGCGGATCTTCAGCCGCTATGGTGAAGAAAAATTCGCCAAGTCGATCGCCCGCCAGATCGAAACGGCACGCGCTGAGCATCCGATCACGACGACATTCGAGTTAGTCGAGTTGATCAAGCAAGGCATTCCCGCCAAGGCGCGGCGAACAGGCGGGCATCCCGCCAAGCGCGTCTTCCAGGCGGTGCGCATCGCGGTCAACGACGAGCTCGGCGCCTTAGAAGAAAGCCTGACGCAAGCGGTGAAACTCCTCAATCCCGGAGGGCGCATCAGCGTGATCACGTTCCAGTCGTTAGAAGACCGGTTGGTTAAGACGATGTTCAAGGAACTGACGACGATCAAGGATCTACCGCGCGATTTGCCGGTGATTCCGGAAGGACTGCAGCCTGACTATCGGCTGGTCAGTCGCAAGCCGATTTTGCCGAGTGCCGCAGAACTAGAACATAATCATCGTGCTCATAGTGCCAAATTACGCGTCATCGAAAAACTTGCCAAAGGAGGCGACGCTAATGCTTGATAATACAGCCCGACAGCTTGCCCCACAGCCGACACCGGCCATCCCTAAGGCGCCGGCGCAAGCCCCGCAATCTGTTCCAGAAGTCAAACCGCAGGCGACGAGCTTCAGCCCTTTTGAGCGGGTGCTCGTGTGTGCCTGCGGACTCCTCGTTGCGGTCATGTGTCTGCTTTATCTGGGCGGTCAGAACCAACTGGCCAACAGCAATCGTACATATCAGGACGTGCAAACCAAGATTGCGACTCAGAGCCAAAGCGTCACGGATCTCAAGCAGACGATCGGCGAACTCTCAAATTCTAATCGACTCAGCAACTTTGCGAAGGCCCATGGCCTGACGGTGATCGAAGGCAACATAAAGCGTGTGAACAAGTAATGGCGAAACTAACCTCTAAACGACAGACGAACGCGATTCATCCGACCGATAACCGTCGGCGCTTCGGCATCTTATTGATGTTGCTGGCCGCGGTGGGGCTGGCCGCGTTTGCCTGTCGTTTTGCGTATATTGCGGCAGGCGGCAAGGTCGATTCGGCCAACCTCAGCCAGTATCGCAAGAAGGTCGTCGAGAAGTCCACGGTGTTGAAGGCCAAGCGCGGTTCGATCTATGACCGAGACGGTGGCGTGATCGCCGAAGATTCTAATACCTACACGATCTACGCGGTGCTCGATCACAACTATGTCGACGGCAAAAAGAAGCTGTACGTGCAAGACAAGGCCAAGACGGCCAAGGTCTTGGCGAAGTATCTCCCGTTATCGGTGGCGAAGATTCAGGCGATTCTGACCCCTAAAAACACCAAGACCTTCCAAGTCGAGTTCGGGGCTGCCGGCACCGGCTTAAGCCTGGCCACCAAACAAGCGATCCAGGCCGAAAAGCTGTCTGGCATCAACTTCACCGACTCGCCGTCGCGTCTGTATCCCAATGGCGTGTTCGCCTCGCATGTGATCGGGTTGGCGCAGCCAGCCGCCAAGGCGAGTGCTACTGATCAGCTGGTCGGGGTGATGGGGCTGGAGAAGCAATTCAACAGCATTCTCAAAGGAACGAACGGCTACCGGAGTTCCCAAACTGATGCGTATGGCTATCAGCTGCCGGAATCCAAGGTCGACACGAAGGCGGCCGTCAACGGCGGTTCGGTGTATACCACGATCGACTCAAGCCTGCAGACGTATCTGGAGACGTTGATGACCAAGGTGGCGACCAAGTATCAACCCAAGTCGCTGTTGGCGGTGTTGGAAGACCCCAAGACCGGTGAGATCTTGGCGGCTTCGCAGCGGCCGACCTTCGACCCCAGCACCGGTGAAGGCCTGAATTCGATGTGGCGCGACATCTTGGTGGAAGACAATTACGAACCCGGGTCGGTCATGAAGATCTTCACGCTCGCCAGTGCGATTCAGACGCATAACTACCATCCCAACACGTACTACAAGTCTGGGACGGTGAAGGTCGCAGACACGACGATCCGCGACTGGTCGACGAGCATGAACGGCACCAACTGGGGCACAATCCCGCTCAGTCAAGCCTTCCCACGGTCCAGTAACGTCGGGATGGTCAAGATCGAACAAAGCATGGGCGCGACGGTGTTCTCCGAGTACTTGCGCAAGTTTGGCTTCGGCCAACAAACCGGAATCGCGCTACCGAGTGAGACGAGTGGGACGTTTGATTTTGGCTCTTACCTAGATTCGGCGATGGCCAGCTTCGGGCAGAGTATCGACGTCAATGCCATGCAGCTGATGCAGGCGGTCACCGCGATCGCCAATCGCGGCGAGATGGTGAAGCCGCGGGTCGTGGCGAAGATCGTCAACAAGCAAGGCAAGATGACCGCTTATGGCCGTCAAGTCGTCGGCAAGCCGATCAGCAAAGCGACCGCCAGCCAGGTGATCGAAGCGATGCGTGAGGTCGTCACCGCCAAATACGGTACCGGC
>CAKQZO010000026.1 GCA_934293835.1 uncultured Lacticaseibacillus sp.
GGGGAAGTGTACGCTCAACTTTCAAAAATAGATCTTAGAATCTTGCCTCAACTCCTTGACTCTTTACCACAAGACTTATTGTTATCTTAAGCATAAGGAATCGAGATGACAGGAATATTACGCAGAGATAAAAAAATCACTAAAAAATGAAATCGGTGACATCTGCTTGTGATCAACGTTGCGGTTTCATGTCAGGCGCAACGTTGAAATAGCCCCGCCCCACTAGTGGTGTCTGGCACTATTAATCCAGTTGTGCGCCGTTGGAGGCGATCACCCGCTGGAACCAGGCGAAGGACTGCTTAGGGACACGGCGCAAATCGCGCAGGTCGTGATTGGTGCGATTGACATAGACCATGCCGTAGCGCTTATCCATGTTGCCCGAAGAGCTGGGGATGTCGATCAGGCCCCAACCGAGGTAGCCGAGTACCGGCACACCGTCTTGGAAAACCGCGTCCTTGAGCGCCTGCAGATGCACGCGGTGGTAGTCGATGCGGTAATCGTCTTGGATGGGCGTGGTGCCGTCAGAGACTTCGCGGATCCCGATTCCGTTTTCAATCGGGAACAACGGGAGGTGATAGCGCGCGTAGACCTTGGCCATGATGTCGCGGAAGCCCAGCGGATCGACGTTCCAGCCCCACTCGTTGGCCTGCGTGTACGGGTTGGGCACCATACCGAAGTCGAGATAGCGGTTCGGGGCGGTGTTGATCGGCACCTGCGCCGAGGCGATGAGGTGGCTACGATAATAAGAAAAGGCGAAGAAGTCTGAGGTCAGCGCGGCAAAAGCCTCGCGATCGGCGGCGGTGATATCGATGGTCAAACCGTGATTGCGGGCGTAGGTCAACACCTCATCTGAGTACCGGCCGTTGACGAACATGTTGAGCAGGTGTTGATTCAAAAACTCGTCGATCTGACGGGCAGATTGGACGTCACGCGGATTGCTGGTGGCCGGATAGCATTCTTCATACGCAAGCATGCCGCCGATCTTGGCGATGGTGGTCTGGTGTAAGTAGTTGGCCACCAAGGCGTGCGCGACCATCACGTGGTGGTTGATCGTGTAGATGTCTTGCAGCGTGCGCTCACCTTGGAGGTAACCGGAGATGTCAAAGGCCCCGCTTTGAAAATACAGATTCTGCTCGTTGAACGTGAGCCAATACGGCACCTGCGCGGCAAACTCTGTGATCATGCGCTTGGCGTAGCGGACGAAGGCGGCGACCACATGGCGGCTCATGAAGCCGTTGTAGCGTTGGGCCAGCGAAAGTGGCATGTCGAAGTGATAGAGGCAGATCATCGGGGTGATGCCGCGCTGAATGAGCGCCTTGATCTGCTTGCGATAAAAGGCGATCCCCTCTGGATTGAACTCTCCATCGCCGGTCGGACACACGCGACTCCACGAGATTTGGAAGCGATAGGCGTTCATCCCGGCCTGTTGCATCAAGTCGAAGTCTTCTTCGTAGCGATGGTATTCATCGATGGCGACCGTCCAATCTGAGGTCGTCGCCGTCGCCGGCCGCGTGTCATAAACAGAAGGACCTTTGCCGCCTTCGTTGACCCCACCTTCTGTTTGCATGCTGGAAGTCGAGTTTCCCCATAAAAATCCTTGTGGCAATGATTGGCTCATCAGAATATTCTCCTTTGGACAAATTGACGGCGACAGACGGCTTAGTTGCTGGAGAGATGGGCGGAGTGGAAATAAAAGCTCATCTCGGGATCGGCGTAAATGGCTTTTGAGAAGTTGAATAGGGTATTATTCTTAGTATAGTTCATCTGCGCCAAGGTCAGACGCTGAACGCCGGGATCGAGGCCCAAGAGCGCGGCTTGATCGGGCTGAAGCGCCGCCATCGACAGATAGTCGTCTGAGGCGACGACACTCACGTTGAACGTCTCGGCGAGAAATTCGAAGATCGAAGAGTTGATGCTGTCGGTCGACAAGAACGGCACGATGCTGGTGAGATAATAAGACTCTTCTAGCGCGTAGATGGCCCCGGCCATCGAACGCAATCGCACGACGCGGTAGACTTCAGCGTCGGCTTCGACGTTGAATTGCTTGGCCAGCGGAATCGTTCCTGCCAGCGCCTTGTCGAATGTGACGATTTCGCTGGTCGGCCGCGGCGAGTTTTTGATCAAGGGCTTGCCGGCGCCGACGGATAAGTTGACGGCGTGTTGAGAGTTAAGCTGGACGTGGTTGATGTAGTAGCCCGAGCCTTGCACCCGCCGCAAGAGGCCTTGTTGATAGACGACATCGATGGCGCGTCTGATCGTGTTGCGGGAAACGCCGAAGCGCGCCATCAGCTTTGCTTCGGTCGGGAGTTTACTGGTGAATTGGCCGTTCGTGATCGCTTGGATCAGTTGGTCAGCAATTTCATGGTACATGGAGGTCACCTTCAAACATGGACGAATTTTGGTTGCAAGTACTTGTTTAATTTGTACCCATGTATTATTATAGCATTGTATTGAAAACGCTTTAAGCTTTTGGCGGAAAAAGTTGACAAAAAAAGGAGAAGTTCATTATGGCTAAGAAAACGATCATGTTAGTATGCTCTGCAGGCATGTCCACGAGTCTGTTAGTCTCCAAGATGCAAAAGGCTGCCGAGGCCGACGGGGTTGAAGCTGATATTTTTGCAACCGCCTCCACCGATGCCGATAACAAGCTGGCGGAGAAGAATCCGGATATCTTGATGCTCGGCCCGCAAGTGCGCTTCATGCTCGACGGCTTCAAGCAGAAGGTGACCGACATTCCAGTCGAGGTCATCGACATGCAAGATTATGGCATGATGAACGGCGAGAAGGTGCTCAAAGAAGCGCTGCGCGCGATCGACGCCAACAACTAAGTAGCAGACGATGTGCACTTCCGTTTTCATATTCGGTGACTGTGTCAGAAGCACAGCGGGGATCCTTTGGCAGCAAAGAGACTGGACGTCTCCCCACGATCGGATGTGAAAACGGAGGTGCACATTGTAAGTCAGCGATGCCGCGCTCATTTTTCCCAGAAGCACGCGGCATCGACCCCAACACAATCGCAGGAGGACAACATGGCAGAAGAAGAAAACAGCGAAAACATGCAGGCCGTCATGGGCTTGATCATTAACGGTGGGAACGCGAAGAGCTCGGCGTTTGAGGCGATCACCGCGGCCAAGAAAGGCGATTTTGATACCGCCGATGCGAAACTCAAGGAAGCCGATGACTTCTTGGTCGACGCCCACAACAGCCAGACCAAAATGCTGACGGCAGAAGCCGGCGGCGAACACGCGCAGGTCACCTTGTTGATGGTGCATTCTCAAGACCACCTGATGACCGCGATCACCTTCCGCGATCTGGCAGGGGAGATCGTTGATCTCTACAAGAAGTTAGCTTCGAAGTAGTCCGCGGGCCGATGTTCGGGGGGAGATCGGCCCATGATACGGAAGATAAGGAGAACAATATGACGCAAGGTTATCAGATGCCCGAAGGTTTTCTTTGGGGCGGGGCCGTTGCGGCGCATCAAGTCGAAGGCGCCTGGCAGGCCGGCGGCAAAGGCGTCTCGATCGCAGACGTGATGCGCGCCGGCGCCAAGGATGTGCCGCGGCTCGTTGACGCGCAACCAAAGCCTGACCAAGTCTATCCCAACCATTGGGGCATCGACTTTTATCACACCTACAAAGACGATATCCGCTTGTTTGCCGAGATGGGCTTGCGGTGTTTCCGGACCAGTATCGCGTGGACGCGCCTGTTCCCGAACGGCGACGAGGCGTTGCCTAACGAAGAAGGCCTGCAATATTACGACGACTTGTTTGCGACGTGTCGCGAGTATGGCATCGAGCCGATCGTGACGCTGTCCCATTTTGAACTGCCGCTACACCTGGTGACCGAATACGGCGGATTCCGCAGCCGTGAAGTGGTCGCGGCATTCGTTAAGTTCGCGCAGGTGTGCTTCACGCGCTATCATGCGGTCGTCAAATACTGGATGACCTTCAACGAGATCAACAATCAGGCCGACTGGCGCGACCCGCATCCGCTGTTGCAAAACTCTGGCTTGTTGTTAGATGCCGGCGACAACGCGGAAGAGGCGATGTTCCAAGCCGCGCATCTGGAATTCGTCGCCAGCGCCAAGGCGGTGCAGCTGGCGCATGTGATTGACCCGACCTTGCAGGTGGGGGCCATGATCGCGATGACGCCGATCTACCCGCTCAGTGCGAAGCCCAAAGACGTGATGATGGCCGAGCGCGCCATGCGCTACCGGTATTATTACGGCGACGTGCAGGCGACCGGCGAGTATCCGCAGTGGCTGGCGAAGTATTGGGCGCGCAAGGGTTACCACGTCGACATCACCGCTGCCGATCGCATCGCGCTGAAGGCCGGGGCGGTCGATTATGTCGGCTTCTCTTACTACAATTCGCTGGCCGTCGAATACCAGGCGGACAATCCGGATTACGATTATGACGAAAGCAACTCGGTGGTCACCAATCCGTATGTGCCGCGCTCCGATTGGGGCTGGCAGATCGATCCAGTCGGCTTGCGTTATGGCATGAACTGGATGGCCGCCCGCTGGCACAAGCCCCTTTTCATCGTCGAAAACGGCTACGGCGCTTACGACAAGGTCGAAGACGGTAAGATTCACGACGACTATCGGATCGCCTATCTGCGCGACCACATCCTCGAGATGGAAAAGGCGGTGGTCGAAGACGGCATTGATCTGATCGGCTACACGCCTTGGAGCGCGATCGACATCATCTCCGCGTCGACCGGCGAGATGAAGAAGCGCTATGGGCTGATTTACGTCGACCAAGACGACGAAGGCCACGGTAGCGGCCAACGGTTGAAGAAGGACTCCTTTGCCTGGTATAAGCAGGTCATCGCGTCAAACGGTGAGCAGTTGTAAGCATTCAAACAAAGCCCTTGGGCCACGACGCAAACTGCGTCGTGGCCCAAGGGCTTTTGATCTGGTTCAGGCAGCCGCGGCAAGTCAATGTCGGGGCCGGTAGTGCTTAATGTTTGAGGTGGTGAAGCGCGACGTTTGGAATCTGGGCGGCGCTGACATGGTGCCAGCCCAGAACGGTTTGGCCTTTGGTCGTGACCGCTAAGTATTTGTTGCTGACCAAGGGACGATCGCTGACGGTCAAGATGAGGGCGCGCGATTGGCCCGCGGCATCGTAGCTGGTGACGTGGTAGCGATAATCGATGCCGCCATGATTGTTGGCGTGCCATTGCACCGAGTCGGTGGCCGGTGAGACATAGACGGTTTCTTCGCGGACCAAGGGGTTGACGTAATCGAGTGCGGCCGCGGCCGTCGTCGTCTGGTTGCGCGTCAGCCAAGGCGTGACGCCCAAAGCCAAGCAGACGATCAGCGTCGCCCACAGCGTCCGTTTTTGCCAAGGTTTCATGCTCGCCACCCCCAATGACTTAACTTTACCAAGTTGGGGCTTGGCAGGCATCAGTCGTTGGTCTGAAGCCTGATCGGACTTATGTGCGAATCAGCACAAGCTAATTATTAGACGGACGCGAAGGAACGCGATATGATTAAAAATGTAAGCGGTATTATTAATGCATTTTCTCTACCAAGTTAAGGAGGAGACTCATGGCAGAAGAATATATCCTGGCGATCGATGAAGGGACGACGAGCACGCGCGCCATCATCATCGATCATGACGGGCAAAAAGTTGCCGATGCGCAGCGCGAATTTCCACAGTATTTCCCACAACCCGGCTGGGTCGAACACAACGCCAACGAAATTTGGAACGCGGTGTTGTCGACGATCGCCACGGCGTTCATCGACTCTGGCATCCAGCCGCGCCAAATCAAAGCCGTTGGCATCACGAACCAGCGGGAAACCACCGTGGTGTGGGACAAGCAAACCGGCTTGCCGATCTATAACGCGATCGTCTGGCAGTCGCGGCAGACCAACGACATTGCCAACGACCTCAAGGCCGCCGGCCATGGTGATTTGATCCACGACCACACCGGCTTGTTGATCGATGCGTATTTCTCCGCGACCAAGATTCGCTGGATCCTCGACCATGTCAAAGGCGCGCAAGAGCGGGCCGAACGCGGTGAGTTGCTGTTTGGCACGATCGACACCTGGCTCTCGTGGAAGCTGTCAGGCGGCGCTTTTCACGTCACCGATTACACCAACGCCAGCCGCACGATGCTGTTCAACATTCACACCTTGCAGTGGGACGATGAGATCTTGAAGATTCTGAACATTCCTAAGGCGATGTTGCCAGAAGTCCGGAGCAATTCCGAGGTGTACGGGCAGACGGCGGACTATCATTTCTACGGTTCCGGGGTGCCGATCGCCGGCATGGCCGGTGACCAGCAGGCCGCCTTGTTCGGCCAGCTCGCGCTGCAGCCGGGGATGGTCAAGAACACGTACGGCACCGGGGCATTCATCGTGATGAACACTGGCTTGGAGCCGATGATCTCGACCAACAACCTGCTGACGACGATCGGCTATGGGATCGGCGGTGAGGTGCACTATGCTTTGGAAGGCTCGATCTTCGTCGCCGGCAGTGCAATTCAGTGGTTGCGTGACGCGATGCAGCTGGTCGAGTCTGCACCGCAATCCGAGGCCGCGGCCAAGGCTTCCAAGAGCCAAGATGAGGTCTATGTGGTGCCGGCCTTCACCGGCTTGGGAGCGCCATATTGGGATGCTGACGCACGCGGGGCGGTGTTCGGCATTACCCGCGGCACGACGCGCGAAGACTTCATCAAGGCGACCCTGCAGTCTTTGGCGTATCAGACGCGCGACGTGGTCGATACCATGGCCAAAGACACAGGCATCAAGATTCCGGCCTTGCGCGTTGACGGCGGGGCGGCGAACAACGATTATCTGATGCAGTTCCAGGCGGATATCTTAGACACGCCGATCGAACGCGCCGCCAACCTCGAAACCACCGCGATGGGGGCGGCCTTCCTCGCCGGCTTGGCAGTCGGTTTCTGGGCCAACACGGATGAGCTACAAAGCATCGCAGCCATCGGCAAGCGGTTTGCGCCGGCGATGGCTGATGATCGTCGCGATTATCTCTATAGCGGCTGGCAGGCCGCGATCAAAGCCACGATGACATTCAAACGTTAATTAGCACGTACCGCTTACACTAAAGTTTTGTCTGGACGACTCGTTTCGGTGCGAAAAGCACAATGTGAGGAGGAAACTCGCATGACTTTTTCTGCAAAAACGCGGCCTGCGACCATCAAACAGCTCCAGTCGCAGACGCTTGATCTGTTGGTGATCGGTGGTGGCATCACAGGTGCCGGCGTAGTCCTACAAGCCGCGGCCAGTGGCCTGACTGTCGGCTTGATCGAGATGCAAGACTTCGCCGAAGGCACAAGCTCCCGTTCGACGAAGCTCGTTCACGGGGGGATCCGCTACCTGAAGACGTTCGATGTCGGGGTGGTTGCGGACACGGTGCAAGAACGCGCGATCGTACACGGCATTGCGCCGCACATTCCCCAGCCTTTACCGATGCTGTTGCCGGTATACGCCGAACCTGGCGCGACCTTCGATATGTTCTCGGTCAAAGTTGCCATGGATCTGTACGACCGCCTCGGTGATATTACCGGTACCCAATATGCCAACTACACGCTCGAGCGCGATGATGTGTTGGCGCGCGAGCCTGGGCTAGACCCCCACCATCTTCAAGGTGCCGGGGTGTATCTGGATTACGTCAACAATGATGCGCGATTGGTGATCGAAAACATCAAAGAAGCCGACGAGTTGGGGGCGCTGATCGTCAGCCACGTCGAGGCGCTGAGCATCGTGCATGATGACGCTGGCAAGGCGATCGGAGTCACCGTGCACGACCATCTTGATGGCAAAGAATTCACGATTCAAAGCAAGCTGATCATCAACACCACCGGGCCGTGGGTGGACAAGTTGTTGGCGCGTGACGCGGCCATCGACGTCTCGCCGATGATGCGGCCGACCAAGGGTGTGCATCTGGTCGTCGACGAGCAAGTCTTGTTCGTGCCCCAACCGACGTATTTTGACTCTGGCCGCCAAGATGGCCGGATGATCTTCGTGGTTCCGCGTGAAGGGAAGACGTATTTCGGCACCACAGACACCGATTATCACGGTGACTTGGCGCATCCGCGCGTCGAGCAGGCCGATGTCGATTATCTGCTGGCGGTGATCAACCAGCGCTACCCGAATGCCCACGTCACGCTCGACCACATCGAAGCTAGCTGGGTGGGGTTACGTCCGCTGGTCAGTGACAATGCCGGCTCCGACTATAATGGCGGTGGCAGCCAGCCGTTCACCGCGGCGAGCGTCGATCGGGTGATCGATGCTGTTGCGGCGTATGAGACTGGGCGGGCGCCGCGCCAGGCGGTGGAAGACGTGCTCAAGAATATCGAGCCCGCCCATGCCGAAGCCGCACCATCGACGATCTCGCGCGGATCGACGCTGCGGGTAGAGGAAGATGGCATGCTGACGCTGGCAGGTGGTAAGCTCACCGATTATCGGAAAATGGCGACCGGGGCGATGCAACAAATCAGAAAGCAACTGCTGGCCGATTATGGCGTTCACAGCAGTGAAATCGACGCGACGCGCCTGCAAGTCTCTGGCGGGCATTTTGACGCTAACGCGGTGGCAGAATCGCTGGGCTATTTCACCCGGCTAGCAGAAGATGTCGGGCTGGGCCATGCCGATGCGGCGGAGCTGGCCGCGCGTTTCGGTTCCAATACCGGCCGCGTGCTGGCGTATGCCGAAGACGGTGCGGCCAACGGCTTGTCGCTGAAGGAAACCATGAGTCTGCGGTACAGCGTTGCCCAAGAGATGACGCTCACGGCAGTCGATTACGTGCTGCGGCGGACGAACCTGTTGCTGTTCCACGCTGAAGAGGTCGGCAACCTTGCCGCGCCGATCGTGGCCGAGATGGGCCGACTTTTGGCTTGGGATGAAGAGACGCAGCACGCGCAGCTGCAACTTGTCGAGCAGGCGATCTCAGAATCCGCCTTGCATCACCTCAAAGACGAAGGAGGAACCCGTCATGAATGATCCCATTATGACCCAAGCTGTCGGTGAATTCATCGGCACACTCGTATTGGTACTACTCGGCGATGGTGTCGTTGCCGCCGTGAGTTTGAACAAGTCTAAGGCCCAAGGCGCTGGTTGGATCGCGATTGCCCTCGGTTGGGGATTTGCGGTCACCCTCGGGGTCTACTGTGCCGCCTTCCTCGGCCCGGCCCATCTGAATCCGGCGGTGACGCTCGGCTTTGCGATCATCGGGCAGTTCCCATGGGCGGGCGTGCTTCCGTTCATCATCGCGCAACTGCTCGGGGCGTTCGTCGCCGCTGTACTGGTGTGGCTGCACTACTATCCGCACTGGCAAGAAACCAAAGATCAGGCGGCCATCTTGGGCACGTTTGCGACTGGGCCGGCGATTCGGCGGCCGCTGGCGAACTTGTTCAGTGAATTTCTCGGGACCCTGGTCTTAGTTTTCGGCTTGCTGGCCTTTGGGAAGGGCCAGTGGACGCATGGTTTGATGCCAATTGGGGTCGGTATTCTGATCACCGCCATCGGGCTTTCGCTCGGCGGGACGACCGGGTACGCGATCAACCCGGCGCGGGATCTCGGGCCGCGGGTGGCGCACCAGCTGTTGCCGATTGACAACAAAGGTGGCTCTGATTGGGGGTACGCCTGGGTGCCGGTGATTGGCCCGCTGCTCGGGGGTATCATCGGGGCGTGGCTGTTCACGTTAGTCGGATAAGCACATGAAGCGCGAGGCGGTGGCGATGGTCACCGCCTTTTTGACGGCAAAAAAATAAGCCGGCCATGAAGGCCAGCTTACATGATGAGTCAGAAAACGAAATCTAAGATGATCCAGCCGAGCGCGGTGAGAATCGCCAGGCCCAAGAAGTTCAAGAAGGAGAAGCCGAGGAAGAACCTACCGGAATCTTTGTTGCCGAATTCGGTGTATTGCTTGAAGACAAGCAGGTTGCACATGCTGCCGACGACCGTACCTAAGCCGCCGATGTTGGAGCCGAGGAACAAGGCTTCTTGGAAGTTGGTGAACTTGGCGATCAGCACCGTCGAAGGCACGTTGCTGATGATTTGACTGGAGAAGATGCTGGTCAAGAAGACGGAATGCTCGGTTGCCACCAAGCTGGAGATCAAGGCCACGACCCAAGGCAGTTGGCGCAAGACCGAGACGATGACGAAGAACCCGCCGAAGGTCAAGACGACGGCATAGTCGACGTCGAGCAGAATTTTCTTGTTGTAGGCGAATGCCAACACGACTGCGGCGACGGCACCGACCCAGCTGGGGATGAATTCGAGCACGCCGCCGAAGATAATCAAGGCGACGATCACGGTGACAATCGTCGGCCGCGTCTGAATGTGAATGTCTTCGACACTGGTCGTCGGCAACGGGGTCGGCTTGATGAAGAAGACGAACAGGGTGATCAGCAGCAGACTGGCGATCAACAGCGGAATCGACCAGGTGAAAAACTTGCCGACGTTGATGCCGTAATGGTTCATCAAGAAGATGTTGTGGGTGTTACCAAAAGGGGTGAACGCGCTACCAAAGTTGGCGGCCATCCCAATCAGCGTCACGGGTAAGATCTCAGTAAGATCGAACTTTTTGGCGATGCGCAGATAAAGTGGTACCAGCGTTAACACCGTCACATCGTTAGTGAGAAACATCCCAGCGAAAAGCGCGAGAAGGACGAACATCCAGGTGAGCTGGCGCGTAGTCGTCGCGCGGCTGGTGAGACGATAAGCAAAGTAGTCAAGGATATGTAGGTACTCGAAGATCTGAATGACGGTCATCATTCCGAGAATCGAGAACAGCGTGGAAAAGTTGATATCTGCTAGTCGTGGCCTGGCAAAGAACAGACTGAGCACCGCCAACGCTGCGGTGATTTGCAACACGCGGTCTTTGGCGATGTTTTTGATTACGGACATGTTTTAACCCTCTCCAAATTTGACTCAACGTTACTATTTTGCGCTAAAACCCGAACGTGCACAACTATTCTAATGTAAAGTTCACGTAAAGTTGAGAGCTGGTATGTTTACATTCTAATTTTCCAAGAAAACTTTAGTATACTGAGAGCAAAAGAGGTGCAAAAAAGCGATGAATATCAAAATTATTGCCGTGGGTAAACTCAAAGAGAAGTATTTCAGAGACGGGATCGCCGAATATCAGAAGCGGATGAGTAAGTTCGCCAAGGTGTCGTTGATCGAGGTGCCTGATGAGAAGGCGCCAGAATCATTATCAGAAGCCGAGATGGCGCAAGTCAAAGACGCAGAAGGGACGCGGATCTTGAACAAGATCCAAGCGCGCGACTGGGTGATCGCCTTGGCCATCGAAGGCAAGCAACGCAGCTCCGAGGCGTTTGCCAAGGAGCTCGACCAGCTCGCGACCTATGGCCATTCCGACATCGACTTTGTCATTGGCGGCTCGCTGGGCTTGGCCCCTGCGGTCATGAAGCGTGCCGACAACACCTTGAGTTTCGGCAAGCTGACGATGCCGCACCAGCTGATGCGCCTGGTGCTGATCGAGCAGGTGTATCGGGCGTTCATGATCAATATTGGGAGTCCGTATCATAAGTGATGTGGTTGCTTGATAAGTAGTGAATGCGCATAGTCAACCACGCCTGAATTTATTCAGGCGCTTGTGGAGGTTGCACCCAGAGGGTTGACTAAAACGCAGGTAGCAGACCAGAGGAGACACGGCCAGCAGTTAGGTTAATTTGGAGGGAGTAGATGTCAAAGCGAGCGTTATTGGTCATTGATCTACAAAATGGCGTTGGGCCACTGATCGGTTTCGATCAGTTGATCACTAAGGTCAATGCGCTGATTGCCGAATATCGACAACACGGTTTACCGATCATTTTCATTCAACACGAAGAAGCAGAGTTAGAGGTGAACAGCGAGGCTTGGCAGTTGGTCTCGGCGCTGGAAGCCGCAAGCAACGATCATTATGTTCGCAAGACGCATGTGGATTCGTTTTACCATACGGAACTGGCATCGTTGCTCGATCAGTTGAAAGTGAACCAACTTGAAATTTGCGGTGCGGAAATTCCATACTGCATTGATGCGACGATCAAGGCGGCTTTTGATCGTGGGTACCAGATCTTTATGCGTCACGGAACGGTGGCGACTGAGCGTGATGCGTTGCTGGCAGATGATATGATGGTTCGCCACTACGAGCATATCTGGAGCGGCCGCTTTGTTCAGTATCTAGACGAAAATCAGCGGCGGTTGAACCCGAGGTAACGTGCGGACTGAACTTGAATATTTCCAAGGAAAAGCCATTGCCAAATCACTTTGACGATGGCTTTTTGCGGCCGGTCGTAGAGTGCAATATACGGAAATCGTTAATGTCGACGTTGGCATTGATGGCTTTATCCAGAGCGTCAAGAGCGGAGGCATCGGGATAATCTGTGCCGTTCATCAGGTCCAGCAGAGTGACGTGCCAAAAGGCCGGGCTCGAGTGCATAGCTACGCCAGTCACCAGGTCCATGGTTCGGACCTAGCGCCTGACTAGGCTAACCGTCGAACCTAAAACCGTCTTTTGGCACAGCCCCATTCTGGCGTAACTCGATAAAGTCATGTTTCTTGAGTAGCTTTATCAGTTGGTAGAGTAGTAGTAAACGTCGGCGTTACCGGTGAGTATGTGGCTGATTTCATGGGTGAGCCGAAACGGAATCTCATGTGGATTGTGTCCGGTATTGTTATCGATTAACACTCGAGATATGAGATCAACTTTAGGATTGGGTACGGCTTAAAAGGGTACCCGCGAAGACCATCACCTTGGGGTAGGCTATTGACTGTCCTGACCTCACCATGTTCAGTGAGATCTCCAGGCTTGACGCGGCAACCAAGTCAAATAAGCCAGGCGCATGCAAAACCGCATGGTGCCTGGCTTATTTGTTGGACATCGTGATCATGGCTGCGCGAGTTGGGCTTGGTGGCGCATGAATGCAGCGATGCCAGTCATTGAGACCTTGGCGAACGCTGGCTTGGTGGTACTCAGGCGCTTGATCTCGGCGGGGACCTGGGCTTGTAGCAGGGCCCACAACGGCGCGAAAGTCTGCATCAACTGCTGGTGCTCGTGGGCAAACGCCGCCGGGTCAAGCGGCGGGTAGGCTTGCAGGCGCAAGTAAAGGTCGGCGATATAGTGAAGGTACACCGCGTTCAGGCGTGCCGGACGGTAGCGCTGGATCATCGTCAGGTAATACCGGTTGCTGCGGGCCCACTGATCCAGCTGGCGGTAAAACGACTGGCCGCCGTTGACCCGCACCGTTGAACTTGCCTGATATTGCCAGGTATATACCACGGAATTCAGGTGGTAGATGTCTTGGGCCAGCTCGCAAGCAATGCCGACGAAGTAGGTATCCTCAAACACGTGAAGGTCTTCGCGCCAGGTCAGCCCAATGCGCTTGAGGTAATCTTGATTGAACCACTTGGCGTAGGCCGCCTTCCAGTCGTTGTTCTCGTGGCGGAAATACCGATACTCCCCGTTGTGATAGGTTTCTTCCAGATAGGCGGCGATGATCACCTCGTGGTCGCCATGGCCGCGGATCACGTTAAAAAACTCTAGCAGCGCGCCCACGAACTGGAACTGATCGTCGGCGTCCATGTACATTACATAGCGCCCCTGCGCCATTGCGGTGCCAACCCCGCGGGCAAACCCTGGCCCCTTGGCAGTGGAGTAGCGGTGATAGCGAATCTGTAGGTGAGTGAACAGCGGCAGGAAGTGCGTGGTGTCGATCTCTTGGCCGCCGTCGTTGACCAAGATGACCTCGACTTGGTCAAAATCGATGCCGATTTGGTTGTTGATCGAGGATAGCACGACCATTAACTGGGCTTCGGTTTCTCGATGAAACGGGATGATGATTGAGACTAATTTGGCCATTTTAACCCTCCTGTGGTGTGATGGTGGTCAAGTAGCTATCAAAAGCTGCCGAAGCGGCATTCCATGGTGCGGCCGGGGCCTGATCGGTGGCCTTAGCCTGCTTGACTGTTGCGATTACGGCAGGCCAAGCTGCCGCGTGCTGGCCGACGAGCGTCGCGATCAGCGCCAGCAGAATCGGTTTTTCGGTTGGGTCTACCTGCTCGAGCTGGGTGTACAGCCGCACGATCGTCTGGGCAAAAACGCGCTGGTAAGCTGCTTGATCGATGAGGCGCAGATGGTCGAACAGCGCGCCCATCATCTTAAGCCACGGCGCGTTCACCTTTGCCGCCGGCTGACCCAGTACGGTTGGGTCCAGCTGCGTGGCGAATTTCACCAGGCCGACTGCCTCCAGCGGCACGTCTTGGTCCGCCAGCTGGTCGACCAGGCGGCTGACGTATTCCTCGGCGTAGGGCCGCAAGTCCGCTCGCAACTTGATGTGATATTGCTGCAAGAACTCACGCCGGAACCAGCGGTCACATATCGTCAAGGCGTTGCGCCCGAACTGGTAGCTGGTCTGCAGGTCGGCGCTAATTGTCTCGGTCAGCGTCAATCCACTAATGACATCAGGCGCCGGTTTTTGGTGTGCTGCCTGGTCGTATGTTTGGAGGATGCTCGCTTCGTTCAGCTGGCTATCGCCTCCCATGAACATGACATAGACCCCTGTCGCTACATCGATTCCGAGTTGCAAGGCGGCTTCCCACGCCGTGATCTGTTCCAGATGCAGGTAGCGCAGGTGCAGTCTGCTGAGTAATCGCAGCTGCTCAGGGTGTTTTAGTTTGCACGCGCCATTATCGATCAAGAGGACCTCCACCTGGTTTAAGTCGATTCCGATCTGGTTGTTGATCGACGATAGCGGGATGACTAGATCCTTCTCGGTGGCATCATTCACTGCCAAAACGATACTGAGTTGTGTCACGTTTTTCTCTCACTCTCTTGAAATAATGACTTGATGGCAGTGCCTGCCATCAAGTAGCGTCCGTCAAAAAAGCTGCACAGCGTTACCCGCCGTGCAGCCTCTGAGCGACGTCACGGCACAGAACCGTCACGCGCCATTACGCGATTAGTCTAATACAATGTGTCCGAGTGGTCAACGTCACGGCGGCGCCGCTTCATTGCCCCGTAAGCCAAGGCCGCTTCCGCAACCGTTAGCCCAATCCCGAGCGCAACCAGCGCACCGTTCGCATCATCGCCGGTGTCTGGCAAGTGCTTTGCTGTAGCGCCGTCGCCGGTTTGCGGCAAACGTGTTGCTGTAGCGCCGTCGCCAGGTTGTGGCAAATGCGTTACCGTTACACTGCCGTCAGGGGTACCAGAGCCACCATTGTGGTTGCTCAAAGCGATGCCGGCCACGACGTCTGTGTCGTCAGTCGGGCCAGTTTCGCCCGTAGCACCGGTAGCGCCAGTCGGGCCGGTTTCACCCGTTGCCCCTGTGTCGCCGGTCGGGCCAGTTTCACCCGTAGCGCCTGTGGCACCGGTTGGGCCAGTTTCGCCTGTCGCCCCCGTTGCACCCGTAGCGCCTGTGGCACCGGTTGGGCCAGTTTCACCCGTAGCGCCTGTGGCCCCAGTAGGACCGGTTGCACCTGTAGCGCCTGTGGCCCCAGTAGGGCCAGTTTCACCGGTTGCGCCTGTGGCACCGGTTGGGCCAGTTTCGCCTGTCGCCCCCGTTGCACCCGTAGCGCCTGTGGCACCGGTTGGGCC